>CAYYXM010000065.1:0-4517 GCA_964475725.1 uncultured Candidatus Saccharibacteria bacterium
TTATTATGAACGTAGTGAATAACAAGGTTCTGGAGCGAAGCGACAGGTTCTTATTGCTGGAGTGTCATGTACAGGGTCTGCGGGGTGAAGTGAACTTTGTTCTACTTCACCCCTTGACAAAAAAATTGACTAGTTTTAAAATAAACAGTAAAATATAGTTTGTATATCTATTTATTATAGAGAGGTAAAGATGCCTGAAGTATATTTAACCAAAGAGGGTTTAGAAAAATTCAAAAAAGAACTTGATGATTTAAAGACAAACCGCCGGCCGGCGATTGTCGCTCGAATACAACAGGCCAAAGAGTATGGTGATTTATCAGAAAATGCTGAATACGAAGATGCTAAAAACGAACAATCTTTTGTAGAAGGCAGAATTTCTGAACTCGAGGCCTTGATTGCTAATGCACAAATCATTCAAAATGGTGACAGTCCAGATCAGGTGGGTTTGGGTTGTAAAGTGGAGGTTCAGGTTGATGGAGAAAAAGAAAAATATACCATTGTTGGAACAGGTGAATCAGAGCCGGGCGAGGGTAAAATTTCCTATTCTTCTCCTCTTGGTCAGGCATTAATGGGCAGAAAAGTTAGGGAAAAAGTTGAAGTTAGTGCTCCCGACGGTAAAATTGAATACAAAATCTTAAAGATCTCATTATAAATAAAATGGGCCAACAAGCATGTTAGCCCAACGTTCTGACCCTTCCCGAAAAGGGTCTATTCTCTCCAGAGTGGTGGTTCGACGAAAATCCTTGCGATGTCTGCGTCGGTTAGACCGGCAAGGTACATGGATGCGAAAGGATTGCGTGGTTGCCGTAGCTCTTCGAATACGCGAGTGGCAAACGTCTTACTGTGCGTATATTTTCGAAGAACCAGCCAGAGCAGGATAACTGTATCCTTTTCACTTCCTTGTTTGCCTTCTTCGATTTTCAGGATTGCACCCTGACCATAGCTCTTTCCTCCTACGCGTAGTTCCTCTTCGAAGAGGAGACGAAGGAGGCCGGCATACCAAGACAGAATGTGAACGCTGGCAGGATTGATGAAGTCGTATTCTGCTACAGTCAGGCCGAAGTTTCCTTCTATATTCCTGAACTCCACATACCATTGGCTCTTGCGCCCCCTGACGCTTGGACGTCCCTCAATAGCGCCTTCGCAGGCAAACCCGACCTTGAGTTTGAATCGGAGCATTAAGGCGGTATTGAGGGCCTGGATAATAAGGCGACAATGTGGGATGTCACGCCGACTACACGAGACTACACGAGACTACACGAGACTACACGAGACTACTTCTGCTCCTGCATGGTCTAGGTGGATTGCACTTTCAGACACATTCCATTCCCCCTTCTGGGATAGTTCTCCTAGTATTACAATAATTACAATACTATTAATTGTCAATATTTTTTAGGTCAATATGGTCATAAGGTTAAAGTTATGATAGAATAATCCTATGGAAAACTCTTGGGCAGATACGATTTCTGCCGATATTTTAAACAAAAAGGCCTCTAGCAATGTTATCGCTACTGGCATCACTCCCTCCGGCCCCATTCATATTGGCAATTTACGGGAGCTGGTTACTGGAAATGCTGTTTTTGGCAAAGTTAAGCAAAAAGACAAAACTGCTAGATTCATTTTTATCGCTGACGATTTTGATCCCCTGCGCCGGGTTTATCCCTTTTTGGACAATTCTTTTGAAAAATATGTTGGCATGCCGCTCAATTTAGTGCCCTGTCCCTGTGGCAAACATAAAAACTATGCCCAGCATTTTTTACAGCCGTTTTTGGAAAGCTTAAAAAAATTGGAAATTGCACCAGAAATAATTTTATCCAGCACTCTTTACCAATCAGGTAAAATGACCCAAGCGATTGATTCAGCTCTTCAAAATCAAGATAAAACCGCCCAGATTTTAGCCAAAATCACCCACCGCGACCTGCCGGTTGATTGGAGTCCTTTGAATGTTTTATGCTCCAAATGCCAAAAGCTCAACCAGACAAAAATAACAGAGGTTATTTTGGAAAAACACAGTGTCCAATATCAGTGTACTTGTGGTCAAAGCGGCACGGCTGATTATTCTAAAGGAGAGGCCAAACTTTCCTGGCGGGTGGACTGGCCGGCCAGATGGCAGGTGCTTTCTGTCACAGCCGAACCCTTTGGCAAAGATCATGCCGCTGCCGGCGGCAGTTGGGATTCTGGCAAAGAAATTTCAAAGCAAGTTTTTAACTTTCCCCCGCCCTATCCGATTATTTATGAATGGGTTCATTTGAAAGGTGAAGGGGCAATGTCTTCTTCAAAGGGGATTTCCATCACTGCTAGCGAGGTTTTATCAATTGTTCCGGCCAATGTTTTGCAATACTTTTTTCTCAAAAGCCGGCTCGAGCGCCATTTGGACTTTGACCCGAGAGATGGACTAATCCCTTTGGTTGAAGAATATCAAAGCCAAAAGCATACTTTAACGGTTCCCTATCTTCATTTGGTTTCAGTTGTTCAGGCGGCTCAGGGTGATTTAGCGGAGATAAAACGGTTGTTGGAGCATACTGGCTTCAAAATAAAAGATGAAAAAGCACTTCAAGCGGAGATTGAACAAGTCAAAAACTGGCTCAAGCTTTTTGCCCCGGAAAAATATAAATTTACTCTTCAAAAAACTCTGCCCAAAATACAACTAACCGATAGTCAAAAACAACTGCTTTCTCAAATCGCCAATTTTATGGAAAAAGAAAAGCCCGATGCGGAAAAATTACACAATTTCATTTACGAAACAGGCAAAAAAGAAGGACTAAATCCCGCTCAAACCTTTCAGCCAATCTACCAAATTTTGATCAATAAAGATTTCGGTCCCAAAGCCGGCTGGTTTCTGATGATGTTGGATAAGGATTTTGTTACAAAAAGATTGAAGGAAGCTGGAGATTAAGAAACAAATCAGAATTTAAGATATTTAAGAATCAATTTTGTATATCTTAAAGCTTAAGCAGAACTTGTACAAAAAATGGTTACTAGAAAAGAAAAATATGCGAAGTTAAGTAAACAATTTTTCAAATGGATTTTAGCATCTGGCGGTGTTGTTGTTTTATCCATTCTATCTCCTCAGTTGCCGTATTTTTTACTCAAAAGTTATTTAAGACATCGTTCTCGGTTAAAAAATAGATTAAATAATTGGGAAAAGACTGGTTGGATAAAAGTTGAGTATAAAAAAGATAAATATATAGTTCGTTTAGTAGAGAAGGGAAGAATACATGCCTTAGAATATGATCTTGAAAATCTAAAGATTAAAAAACAAACAGATTGGGATGGTAGGTGGAGGATTGTAGTATTTGATATACCAGATAAAAAGAAATTAGCGCGGGAAATTTTAAGACAAAAATTAAAAAAATTAGGATTTCATCCTTTACAAAAAAGTGTTTTTATTTATCCTTATCCATGTAAAAAAGAAATTGAAATTATAAAATCGGCCTATGAGATTTGGCCATATGTAAACTTAATAGAAGCGATAAAAGTTGATGATGCAGAAAATTTAATGGAAAAATTTAATTTGTAAATCTTTAAGCGATCGCAAAAGTTGTACAAAATAATTTAACAGAATAAAAATACTTATAGAATAAAATACTTTTTATTTAGTTATGCTATAATAAAAATACAATGTTAGATTTAGATTTTGTTCGGCAGAATAAAGAAAAAGTGGAAAAGGCCATTAAAGACAAGGGCTATGAAGTTAATTTGGCCGAGATTTTGAAGTTGGACCAAAGCTGGCGGGAAAAGTTGGCAGAGGTGGAAAAGTTGCGGGCCAAACGTAACGAAATTTCCTCTGACAAATCAAAAATTGCCGAAGGCAAGAAGTTGAAAGAGCAGTTGAAAAAACTGGAGCCAGAGCTGGGAAAAATTGAGAGAGAGTTGTCGGAAAAAACTCTTTATATTCCCAATCTTCCCGCCGAGGATGTGCCAGTTGGTAAGGATGAAACACAAAATGTAGTGGTGAAAAAATGGGGCAATCCCAAGCAGGGCGAGGCCAAAGACCACATTGAACTGGGCAAGGCGCTGGACATTATTGATATTGAGCAGGCGGCCCAAATTGCTGGCAGTCGGTTTTATTATTTAAAGGGCAAGGCAGTGGAGCTGGAATGGGCCTTGGTCAACTGGATTTTGGATTTACTGAAAAAAGAAGGTTTTACCCCAATTTGGGTTCCGCTCTTGGTCAAACGCGATGTTTTGATGGCCGGCGGTTATATTCCGGTTGGCGAGGAAAAAATCTACAAAACCCAGGATGAGCTATATTTAGTCGGTACCTCTGAACAGTCAATTTTGGCTTATAACATGGGCAAAACTTTGGATGAAAAATCTTTGCCCCAGCGCTATGTTGCCTTTTCTTCCTGCTTTCGCCGGGAGGCAGGAAGTTATGGCAAAGATGTCAAAGGCATTTTGCGCACCCATCAATTTGACAAAGTGGAAATGTTTTCCTTTTGTCAGCCGGAAAAGTCCAAAGAAGAACATCAATTTTTGTTGGGGCTGGAGGAAAAAATCGTCCAATCGTTTAATCT
>CAYYXM010000066.1:0-4457 GCA_964475725.1 uncultured Candidatus Saccharibacteria bacterium
GCAAAGCAAATTTAATAAAAGCTGAACTAAAAATAAATACGAATGTTACTAAACTTAACCCAATTTTTGCTAAATCAAGAAATATTCTATTGGCCCAATCTATCATCGATTGGGCATTATTAGAATTAATATCATAATTCTTCTGCCTAAGTTGTTCTCTAATAGAGTATTCAATCGGAATTTGATTTTCCGTCTGGTTCCTGTTCGCCATTATTATCCTCATTAATATTATTAATTTTTGGTGATGGTTCTTCTATATTGTTTAAATCAGGAACAATAGCTGCATGTTTATCAATTTGATCATCATGTTTATTTTTGATGGCATTTTTCTTTATTTTGTCCTCCTTTCTCAATTAAAAATTATTTATAGATATGACAAGGGATCAACTGGAGTTCCATTGTAGCGGATTTCGAAATGGAGGTGGGGACCAGTTGCCCAACCAGATATCCCAATATAACCTATAACTTGACCCTGTTCAACATGTTGACCAGATGCAACGACAAAAGACGAAAGCTGGCCATATAGAGTTTGCCAGGCATCATTATGAGTTATAACTACATAATTGCCATAACCATAGGATAAAGAATTAACAGTTGAAACAGTGCCGGCAGCTGAGGCAACAACTGGAGTACCGATAACATTAGCAATATCAATTCCCGGATGAAAGGTTTGAAATGGAGTTGACACACCAAAAGTGGCTGTCACTGTTCCCTGAGCTGGCCAAATGAAAGACACTTTTATTTCTGATGAATTATCTTCTTGAGATGGCGGTGGATTGCTATTATCTTGATTATTAGTAGAAGTCGATGACTGTTCTTGATTAGTTGAATTTTGGACAATGGAAGAAGTGGTTGTCGGAGAACTTTGTTCTGAATTCGTATTTTTAGCAATTTTAGTAGTTGTAGATGTGCTTGTAGTAGTAGTTGAGGTTGGATTTTCTGTAGTTGTAGGTGAAATTTTTTGGGTTTCTATTCCCGCTATTGTTGAAGATGTTAGTAAATTAGATGATTTGGAGTTTTGAATAATAAAATATGAAATTATTCCAAAAATAATGATAATTCCTATTCCAGCCAACCACCAAGGTTTTTGATACCACTTTTTATTTAAAGATTGATTCACTTCTCCGCCTCAATTTTTCTGAAAATTATTCTAAATGATATTCTGATTTTTATTAGCATATTTTAGCGGAGCTGGATAATTTCTAACAGCGCCCGAAATTACTGATTGATTTTATTTATTAACATTCCCACTTCTTTAAAATCAAAGTCTATTTTATCGCTGTCGCAATCTCCGCAGATTATTGGATAAATATCTGGGAAAGTCGTCTCTTTATTTATTTTTCTCAATTCTGATTTATTGTCAAAAGACACTTTTGCTGTTTGGTTAAGGAAAATAATAAAGTTTCTTTGATTGTTACATTCTAAACATTTCACGATTACCTCCATTGAATATAATGATAATCTTTTTATCAAATTTCACATGAACCATAGTCGAAATTCGGGATAAGTTTCTCGATCAAAAAAATCTAAGAACTTATCATCTTCCCAAACAAGCTCGGTAAAATTTTCGTAATCTTCACTATATCCTTTACAGACAACCAAAATTCGTCTGAAGGGATTAAAACGTAAAATAAATTTTGCCCAAAATGGTGAAAGTGGAATTTCCATATTAAGTAAGTTTGTAACTTCCCTTGTTTGTAAATTCGAGATACCCTTTATCTCTTAAGATTTGAAGTTGTTGGCGAATCTTATCTTTGATATGACAATTGTCAGGATGTTTTTTGCTCAATTCTTGCTCAAAAGCATATACTTCGCTTAAAGTAAAATTAGCTTTATTTAATTTGTCGACGCATTTCATAACATCAAGTGTCCAACCTTTTGCACTACTTTCTTTTTCTTCTCTTAGAAATAAAGTTTTCTGCCAACGAGAAAGCACTTGATCTTTTGGCTCAATAATATGATTTTTAATAAAAAAGATTTTGCCAGCGGATGGCAAATCTTGAAGCAATATATTGCAACCAATCCAACCAGCACGCTGAGCCATGGGCGAAAGCGGTTTACGTTCTTCAATTATTTCAGGAATAAAAAAATGCTTTGGCACAACAAAAAAATTTAAGACTTCAAAATTTATCAAATTATAGCTTAAGAGAAATAAATTCGGGTTTTCACTGCTTCTCAGGCGTTCCATCATTGTTCGATAAGCACCATCAATAATTTTTGTACCGATAGAATTTTGTTTACTTTTTAATTCGTAATCTTCTCGGCAGTTTGAGCAATAAAAGTCGGCTACCGGTTGATTATTAGGATATTTATCTACATTCGAATGTCCACAATTTGGACAATAAATTTGATTGTCAACCCAATTTTCAGTCAGAATACGTACCTTTTGGGATTGGCTTTTATAATCGGTCGCAAGTTGTGTATTAAAAGTTAATTCCATAAATCCTGCCCTAATTTTACCTGAAAACACAGGGCAATGCAACCCTAATTATTAGATAAATGGATAAATAGATGAATGGATGAATAGAAGTCCTGATAATCCAATAGTCCAATCATCTACAATTTTTTTACTTTTTGAGTACTGTTACTTGGTAATCACCCGTTTGAAAACAGGCACGGAAATGGCCAAGGTAACAAGTCCAAAAGCCAAGAGAATCAAAAATTCCCGCTCTACTGCCCCAAAACCAGCGCCCAGCACCATAACTTTCCGCAGGGCATTAATGGCATAAGTCAAAGGAATAATATAGGCAATTTTTTGCATAACGGAGGGCATTAAAGCAATGGGGAAGAAAACGCCAGAGAGGAAAAGCATGGGAAATTGGAACATAAAAAGAAGCTGGGTGGCGGTTTCCTGTTCTGAGGCAATGGCGGAAACTAAAATCCCCAGTCCGACAAAGGAAAAAATGCCCAGCAGCAAAAGGAGAATAATCAAGAAAATATTGCCGTGAATGGTCACGCCAAAAAGAAGAAAAGCCAAAAGCAAAACAATAAAGCCCTGTACTAAACCACGAATGGACTGGGATAAAGCTTTGCCTAAAATAATGGCCAAGCGGTTGATGGGCGAGATTAAAATGCCATCCAAAGTCCCCTGTTCCTTTTCCCGAGAAATAGAGGCAGCCAAGCCGGTCAAAACAGCGGTCATGACAATCATTGCCATAATGCCGGGAGCAACGAATTCAAAATAATTGGGACTGCCAGGAATAATGCCTTCTATTTTGGCCTGGATTGGCACCATGATGGATTGAGCGGAAAGAGTCGGAGAAGTGGGGGCGATGCCTATGCTGGTTTTGGCAATCAAAATCTGGTTGATTTTTTGGATGCCAATTTGCTGACTAAAACCATTAACCACATTAGTGAGAATAGCATCAACCATCTGGGAAATTTGGGGGCTGGATTGATCTTGGACAATCGTCACTTGCCCTTGGCCGCCGGCGGCAATTTTGCTGGAGAAATCAGAAGGGATAAATAAACCACCGCTGACTTGCTGGGATTTAATGCCGTTTTTGACAGCCTCAAGATCGCTGTAATTGGTAATTTTAAAGGCCGGCACCTCGCCACTAATTTTGAGATTAGAGATGACCTCTGTTAACTGGGTTGAGATGGCGCCATTATCTTGATTGGCAAGGCCGATGGGTGTATTTTTGAGTGCATTTTGATTGGGAAAAATAAAACCAACCATAATCATCATAAAAATTGGCATGATAAAAAAGGTCACTAAACGCAAGCGGTCGCGGGTGAATTCTAACAGGTCTTTTTTGGCAATTTGCCAAAGATCTATAAAAGTGTTCATCCTAGTATATCAACTCCTTTTACCTTACCCTCTTATTCGGCTGGCCGCCAAATCGGTGGCTATGACCAGCAGTGGAAGCCACAGGACCGGAGGCAATATCGCGAATTTCCTTGCCAGTAATGGCTAAAAAGACATCTTCCATAGTGGGGTTAGCTTTGCCACTAACTTTGTTTTTTAGATTTTCCACGCTATCACAAGCAACAATTTTACCATGATCAATAATGGCCACGCGGTTGGAAAGCTCCTCTGCCTCCAGCATATCGTGGGTAGTCAGCAAAACTGTTACCCCTTGCTTATTTAATTCAGAGATAAATTGCCTAATCAAATGAGTGGTTTGGGGATCAAGCCCTAAGGTTGGCTCATCAAGAAAAAGAATGTCGGGCTCGGTTAAAAGGGCCCGGACAATATTAATCCGTTGCTTCATGCCAGTAGAAAAAGTGCCAACCCGTGCATTAAGCCACTGGCTCATATGGAGCCGGCCAACCCATTTTTGGGAGCGCTTTTTAATCTCTTCTTTTGATAAATGAAAAAGCCGACCAAAAAACTCTAAATTTTCCCTAGCCGTCAAATGGTCATAAAGAATGATTTTTTCCGCCACCAGTCCAATGTGCTTGCGGACTTCATCGGGGTTTTTAACAATGTCGTAGCCAGCCAATTTTGCCTGGCC
>CAYYXM010000067.1:0-4378 GCA_964475725.1 uncultured Candidatus Saccharibacteria bacterium
ATCATTTTCAACAATTGTTTTGAGACTTGGATCATCAAGATCTTTGGTAAATTGCCCTTTATCCAATCCTAATGTCCCTGCCCAGCCAATTAAATTGTCCCGTGAAATCTGAGATTGATTTTTATAAATTATTTCAAACATGTCCCAGAATTTTCCCTGCTTGCCAGCGGCCTCAGCTGCCAAAGCTGCAATAGTGGCATTTTCATGGTAAGGCAAGGGGAAATGACGAAAGATGATGCGCACCTTCCCATTGTATTTTTCAAAAATTTTATCAAGAAGGGGTGGCATGTCAGCGCAGGCCGGACACTGAAAATCAGCAAATTCAACCAAAGTTACGGGCGCGTTTTTGTCGCCTTTAATTCGATAATCCGGCACATTATAGAGCTCTGAGGTATCAATAGTGGCTGAGTTTCCATCAGATGAATACTCCACAGTTGGCGGCTGGCTTTGTTTTTGGCAGCCGGTAAGGGTGATTAATGAGAATAAGAAAATGGATGTAATAATTAAGTATTTCATAGGTAATGAATAGAGAATCTTGAATTATGAATGATGGAATTAAACTAGATTCTTTATTCTTTATTCCCGCTTCTCCTCTTGGGCGGCTTTGAGCGACAAACTTATTCTATCACGTTCTTTGTCAACTGCAATAACTTTGACTGGAATAATTTTGCCAGGCTGGACGACCTCTGAAACGTTGGCGACACGATGATCAGCAAGCTGGGAGATATGAACCATTCCCTCCCGATTGGGTAAGATTTTAACAAGAGCGCCAATTTCTTTGCCAGTATGGCGATCTTTGAGAATGCTTGTCACCTCTCCCTGAAAGATCTCGCCAACTTCAACCTCACGGGTAAAATTTTCAATCCATTTGGCAGCTTTTTCGCCCATTTTGGCATCGGTGGAAGATACTAAGACTGTCCCATCCTCTTCAATATCAATACTGGTAATCTCCCGTCCGCCGCATTCAGCAATTAATTTATTGATGGTCTTACCACCTGGGCCAATCAAAAGGGCGATTTTTTCTGGATCAATTTTTACAGTCTTGATGCGGGGGGCCCAAGGAGAAAGTTGGGATCTTGGGGAGGCAATTATCTTCTGCATCTTTTGCAAAATTGCCTCTCTGGCCTGCTTCGCCCTCTTCATGGCTTCTTCTAAAATCTCTAAATCCAAACCCTGAATTTTCACATCCATTTGAATAGCAGTAACACCATTGGGAGTACCTGCTATTTTAAAATCCATATCACCGGCAAAATCCTCTATTCCCTGAATATCAGTTAAAAGTTTATAGTCTTTTTTGGGGTTTTTTTCATCAGCAGTCATCAACCCAATTGATATACCAGCAACAGGTGCAATAATGGGCACACCAGCATCCATTAGAGCTAAACTTGCCCCACAGGTGGCAGCCATGGAAGTGGAGCCATTGGAGGATAAAATTTCAGAAACTAATCGGATTGTATAAGGGAATTCTTCTCTGGTCGGGATAACGGCAAGAAGGGCTTTTTCCGCCAAAGCGCCATGACCAATTTCCCGCCGGCTGGCGCCTCGCAAGGGCTGAACTTCACCAGTGGAAAAAGGCGGAAAATTATAATGGTGCATAAAGCGTTTGGTCCCTTCCTCCTCCATTGTCTCAATCACCTGCTCCTCACCTGGTGAGCCAAGGGTGGCAATAGTTAAGGCCTGGGTTTGGCCGCGAGTAAATAAAGCAGAGCCATGAGTGCGCGGTAAAAGTCCAACCTCTATGGAAATCTCCCGAATCTCATCAAGTTTCCTACCATCCGGCCGCAGAGACCGCTCTAAAATGGCCCGTCGCACTTCCCTCTCTACCAGTTGGGAAAAGGCCTCTTTCAGCTCTACCTGTTTATAATCCCCTTCAAAGTTTTCCATCACCATTTTTTCAAAATCAGCTATTTTTGCCTCGCGTTTGAGCTTATCGGCTTCTTCCACAGCGTCAGCCAGTTTCTTACCAAGATATTTTTCAATTTTTTGGTGGATTTCATCACTTTGGGCAAATTCTGCTGCCTCGCCTCTGGGCAATTTTTTCTGTAATTCTAAAACACCTTTGAGTTCCTTTTGGATCAATTTTATCCCTTCAATGATTTTTCCCTCCGGGACTTCTTTAGCGGCAGTTTCAATCATAATTGGTTTATCGTCAGTAAAAGAAACAGTTAAATCTAAATGTGAGGATAAAAGCTCATCATGGGAAGGATTAAAAATAAATTTACCGTCAATTAGTCCTAAGCAACCGGCCGCCACCGGGCCTTCAAAGGGCGCGGGAGAAAGAATTAAAGCTGATGAGGCAGCAATAACAGAAACCAAATCTGGGTCATTTTCTTTGTCAACTGATAAAACTGTAATAATAACCTGGATATCATTGCGGAAATTATGAGGGAAAAGGGGCCGCAGAGAGCGGTCAATCAATCGGCAGGTCAAAACCGCCCGTTCAGAAGGCCTGCCTTCCCGTTTAATAAACCGAGAGGAGGAAATTTTGCCAGCAGCGTATAATCGTTCTTCATAATCAACCAAAAGCGGGAAAAAGTCGACACCCTCCCTTGGTTCCTCGCCGACCACAACCGTTGCTAAAACAACCGTATCGCCGTAACGAACCGTTACGGCGCCAGAGGCCTGCTGGGCGAGTTTACCAGTTTCAATAATAAGATCGCGCCCCGCTAAGGTCGTTTTATATTGTTTGACAGTAGTACTTTCTTTTTCTTTGGTCACTTCCTAAGTCCTAAATCTTTGATTAATTTTTGATAATCTGTCGGATTATTTTTGGCTAGATAATTTAATAGCCGTCGCCGTTTTCCTACCTTCATTAAAAGTCCTCGTTTGGAATCGCTATCTTTTTTGTGCTTTTTTAAATGCAAAGAAAGATGATTCATCTCTTCTGTTAATATGGCAATCTGAACTTCGATTGAGCCCGTATCTTTTTTATGGATTTGATATTTTTCGATTAAGCTTTTTTTGGTTTTTTTCTCTTTTTCCATCATGTTCCTATTGTATATATTTTATGTTGCTTTGGCAACAGTTACGCAGTCTTAGCATCACTTTGGGCTCTTTGGCGCTGATTTTGGATTTTTTCAATAATTTCTTCTTCTACTTCGGATATACCCGCTGCTTTAAGTGTAAAATCTGCAGCCATGGCATGGCCAGATCCTTTGAAAAGTTGGGCAATACTTTGGACTTGGGCTCCACTACGACTAGCTCGTAGATTGCCATAGACTTCGCCGTTTTTTTCAATCAAAAGCAGGGCAAAATCAGCGCCGTAGACTGACTTTAAGATTTCATCAAGTAAACCATTAATGTCGTTATAATTAGCACCGGCTGCAGAAAGATCTTCTTTAGTCACCTTAACCCAGATAAATTTATGGGTTTTATCTTCTTTGATTCCTGCCAATACTTTGCCCCAAAGTTTTAAAGTGACAAGTGATTTTGCCCTCCTGAGGTGGCCAATAATTTCTTGCTGACGGGCGCCAGCTGCTAAAAGCTGGGCGCCAACTGTAAGAGATTTGGGAGTGGTATCCTGGTTTTGAAAACTGTCCGTATCGGTCAGAAGGCCAGTCATTAAAGCTGTGGCGATATCTTCATCCATCAAATTTTTTCCGCGGCCAAGGGATTCTAACAGTGAAACCATAATTTCACAAGTTGAGGAAGAAGTTATATCAACCCAGTTTATCCGACCAAAATAAGAATTGGTACCATGATGATCAATATTGACAGTTGGCACCTCATAAAATAGATCGGGATTTTCTTCAAAAAGAGGCCCTAATTTTGCCCAATCCGGGGTATCAAGAATAAAAATTGCATCGGTAGAAAAAGGTTGTTTTTCTAATTTTATCCCTTCTGGGTTGAGAGCATTGCCACCTCTCGTAGCAATGATAATTTTTAAGCTTCTTTCTTGTTTTTGATAGCCGACTCCTTCAATATCTATGCCAGTGGTATCTAAAGTAATAGCAAAATCTTTACCAATATCGAGATTTTCTTGGATTTTATTGATTTGGGGCAAAAACTGAAACAAGCTGGAGAGGGCATTAGGACATACTGCCATTGCCCCAATTCCTATTTTTTTCAAGGCCAAATAGAGAGCCAAAAGAGAACCTAACCCATCACCATCAGGATTTTGACCAGTTAAAATTAAAACTTTTTTGGCAGTTTGTAGAATTTGAACAATTTGTTGTTTAGCAGATAATTCCATGACTTTTCATCATATCATTCCCAGGGCTATTGTCAAGATCTAATTTTTATGATAAGTTGAAACAATATAAACTACTTCGCAGAGGTATTCCTGGCGGAAAAGTTTGTTTTTAAATAAGCAAAAGCTTGTTATTCGCTTTGCTCATAATAGGTTTCATCCCCGAAGCAAGCTTCTGGGTATTCGACC
>CAYYXM010000068.1:0-4297 GCA_964475725.1 uncultured Candidatus Saccharibacteria bacterium
CCGGGAGGCCAGTACTGGTTGACGCGGACGCCAAGGGCGTAGCAGTCGACAATGAGCGGGTAGCCGCCGTAAAGAGTGACCGTCCTGGACCAGGTCAATAGTCTCAACTGGATACCGGTAACAGCCAGCACCAGGTTGAGGGCGAGGGCATCCTGGGCAGCAGTGGAGATGGACATGCCTTTTTCCTCTGCTGCTCTCTTTTGACGCTCCGAGTTGAGTTTCGTCGTCCAGAGCGGGTGCTCGTAGACGAGAAGCCACTGCCAGTCAGCCACGGCTGGTTCCTTTGCCCAATCATAGTTGGACTGGACAAACCAGTTGGACCAGAAAACATCCCCACGGACAAGGCCGGCTCCAACGCCATCATGGGAAACGCCCCAGAGTTTATTCTGACCGATGAGGGAAGTGGGGATGTTGCCGATGTTGGGCGGAGCCAAGACCAGCGCCGCTCTGGTGGCCCAATCCTTGTCAGTCCGCCAGCGCTGACTACGGACCCAGGCAGCCATCCTCTCGGGCACCGGGATTTCCGGAATCCAGTCGTCTTCGAGGCCCAGAGGATTCTCACCTTTTGGACCCTGGCAGACCTTGCCCAGCTCGGCCGGGCCGATGAGGATGAGCCCCTCGATCTGGCGGTAATCATACAGAGGATCAAGATACTGGTTGATCGTAGCTGGCGGGATCGAACCACTCTGGATCGCGGCGAGGATTTTCAAGCCGTAATCCGGTTCCATCCCTTTCGGCACTCGAATGAAACCTGGAAGCCTGATGGGAGTAGTCACGCCCTGCTTTCGGCATCGCTGCCGAGAGCAGGGTACCTCCGGTTCCCCAGAGGGACCAATAACAACGAGTGGATCAGCACAACCCATGCACCTCCTTACAACCTCTGGACGTCTGCCACGGCTAGAAGCCATCTGCGACATCCTCCTTTTTGCCCCGCCTTTGGCGGGACGGATTTGAACCCCGCGAGACCGGGGTGAAGCCATAAAGTAAAGGTTCAACTTCAACCTCAAATATAATAGCAGAAATCTATAAAAAAGTCAAGAAGTTTTATCCTTTTTCGCTACATCTCTATACTTTTAGTGGGTGGGAGCCCCGCCATGGCGGGACGACCAGGACCCGCTATTTCCTTTCCTCCTTAACCCAGAATTTCTCTCCATCGCTTTCCACCTTGATTGTCCCGTTTTGGCTGGTTTGCAAAACTTCGGCATTTATTTTTTTTAAAATCTCAAAAATCACTTGACCCGGCAGGCCATATTTATTATCTTTGCCGACAGAAATGATAGCCAGCTTTGGCAAAACTGCCTCTAAAAATGGCTGATAAGCAGCAGTATCAGAACCATGATGGGGGATTTTAATAACTTGAACGGCCAGGTTATCCTTTTGGGTTTGCAGCAATTTTGTCTGTCCCTCTTTCTCCAAATCGCCCATTAAAAGAGCGGCAAAATTTTTATAACTGACTTTACTGACAACTGAAGTGTTGTTGGGGTTATCTATTTTTTGCCCAATAAATGAATCATCAGGATACAAAATCAAAATTTTCGCCTCTCCCAAACTGCGCTCCACTCCAGCTCTGGCTAAATGATTGGCAATCTGTTTTTCCCCAATCATTTTTTGCCAAGTCAAAAAAGTAACGCTATCATATTCAACATCTGTCTGCAAAATCTCATCAACTTTATAGCGGCTTAAAACTTCCAGTAACCCTTTTAAATGATCGGCGTGAGGATGTGATAAAATGACTAAATTTATTTCATGGTCAGTTGGCGGCATCACCTCCCCTAATTTTTGCAAAATACTATCATCTGGCCCGCCGTCAATTAGGGCATCTTCTCCAGTTGGGGTGCGGATGTAAATAGCGTCACCCTGGCCAACATCCAAAAAATAAAGGTTCAAGTTTGGGCTGGGGCGAGAGTAAAAAAATTGGCCCCAAAGTAAAATGACGACAATTAAAAGAGTGGCGAAGAGAAAAGAATTAAATCTATTTTGGAGTCTATTCTTTCCCATTTTCTCTGCTGTCGCAGTGCTTGACCACGCTATAACTCCTTTCAGTTTATTGAATTACATTCAATCACACTGAAGCGTCGTATACATGGTCTGCGGGGTGAAGTGAACTTCGTTCTACTTCACCCCTTGACATTTGGCTGCTTTTATGCTATAATATAGAGGTTGAAAATCAAAGGGGTGAATCTTAATGAAAGGAATACTGCTGTTGCTGGTCGGCCTTCTGGTCATCGTCTTGGTAGCCGGATGTGGGGCACCGCTGCAAAATCAACTTAGTGGCGAGCCCTATATCCATGATTTCGTCTTTGAACAGTGGAGATCAGTACTGCGTTTTGAGATTTGGCCATCCGGCCCCGACATCTATATGCATGTTCGGGTGACCGGCTACACGATCACAGACACAGGACGAATTGACTTCCAGTTCAGTCCCCTTTCAGGGGCCAGTCAGGACGGCGACTATGCCTATCTAATCACCAACTACAACTGCACGGCCATCGGACCCGATCAAACAGTAAACTTCATGATCAACGCCCTCTACTACGATGAAACTGGTCGTCATGAAAGTTTCGCACTTATCACCTGGCAAAACGGTCAATTCCGATCAAGCCAGTTCCGGGGCGAAGCGGAGATCACCGATGGCCGTAGCAAAGGTATTCTCCAGCCCAGCGAAACCAAATGACGATCGTTTCAGCGCTCACGCCGCCCGCGCCCCTTCGGGGGCCGGGCGGCCTTGCCCACCATAGCCTCACGGCGAAGGTGGGCGCTTTTTGTATTGTAGGAAAAATAGCATTCCCGCCAAAACTATATAATATCCCACTATCAGCCAGCCATTCCATTTTTCAATCTGTAGGGCTGACCAGGGTAAAGCTGACAACTTTTGCGCCACCCAAACAATCCAATGTAAAAATATCCAAGGGATAAAGGCAAAAAACTGGCCGGCTGGAATCCAGATAAATGCCAAAACCAACCCGACAAACCCCAAAAGCATCGTTAAAGGGATAAGCGACAAAACCAAAACATTGGCTAGTGGCGCCACTAAAGAAATATATTTGAAATTAAAAAGCAAAATTGGCAAAACAAAAATTTGAGCCGATAAAGTAGTGGCCAGGGCTTCTTTGAAAATGAAAGGTGTTTTATGAATAAGCCACATTTTTTCAAAAAATTTTCCCAAGATAGGGGAGAGGAAGGCCAGCCCTAAAACCGCCAAAAATGACAGCTGAAATCCAACATCAAAACGCAAAACCAAGGGATTTTGTAAAATCATCAAAACGCCAGCCAGTAAAAGGGCGATTGATAAGCTCCCCCGCCTTCCGATTTGATAGCCCAAAATCATCACTCCTCCCATTATCCCCGCCCGCACCACTGCACTATCAGCGCCGGTCAAAACAACAAAAACCAAAACTGCCAAAATCCCGCCGGCAAAAGCTAGACGGCGCCAAAAACGGGCAATCAAATCGTGAAAAACCTTCAAAATTATAGTGATGTTAAAACCGGAAATCACAACAATGTGAGATAGGCCAGCTTTCCTGAAAGCATTTTGTAAATCTTGGCTCATTTGTTTTGAACCACCCAAAAGCAAACCATGGAGCAATCCTCCTTCTGGTTCATGGAGCAAAAGAGTCAATTTGCCCTCAATCTTTTCCCGCAAAAAATAAATTGCCCGATAAAAAATACTCCCCTTACCCGCGCCGATTTGGGAAATTTTAGGATTTAAAATTACTCCATACACGCCGTATTGGGTTTCTAAATATTTTCCCCAGTCAAAATTTTCAAAAGGTTCGGGTTTGGTAATTGCGCCTGAAACTTGTAGAATATCGCCGTAGCGATAGGTAGTATAATCGCGGGTGGTTAGTAAAATTTTTCCCGCCATATTACTATTTTTGGAGGGGGAAACTACCAGCTTTTGGCTTTGGCCGCTTTTTTCCGGCAAAGCCGAGATCATGGCCAAAAAATTGACATTTTTCCCATAGGGTAAATTGATTTTTATACTAGCTTGCCGCCAGTTTAAATAGCCAGCGCCTGAAAAAATAAAAATTAGACCTAAAAATAAAAGCCGTAAAAATTCATATTTCCAGAATAAAAAGAGCAAAACCAGAAAACCACAGGCCAACCAGAAAAAAATTAAAAAATCGCTTTTCAAAAAAGTGGCTAAAAATACTCCCAGAAGAAAAGGCAAAAGGACTAAAGTGAAATATTGATGAGGGAAAATTTGCCTTGACATTATGATTTAAAACTAACCATGCGGGGCCTGCTCGGGTATCCCTTCTTCAAGACCGCGAATTCCCCCAGCGAGGGAATTCGC
>CAYYXM010000069.1:0-4232 GCA_964475725.1 uncultured Candidatus Saccharibacteria bacterium
CCCATATTTTAATAGTTAGCACACCGCAGAATATTGAAATTGAAAATCCTCCTTTAACCAATGAAAAAGGTGAAACCCAAGCCAAAATAACTGGAAAAGATAAGGGCACATTTACACTTGGGGCCTACATCGAGCAATCAGTCAAAGTCCCCTTAATGCCAGAGGTAAAAATCGAAGTCATTTAATTGTTTATTGTTTTAGGAGATTAAAATGGATATTGCCCAAAAGATCGAAGATGATTTACATAAAGCCATAAAAGAAGGCGACAAGGAACATTTAGAAGTTTTACGAATGCTTAAAACTGCCTTAACTTTCAAGGAAAAGGAGAGAGGCGAGAAACCCAACCAAGAAGAGGTAATTGCTGTTTTACAAACAGAACAAAAGAAAAGAGCCGAAGCAGCTTTAGAGTATAAGAAAGGACAGCGAGAGGATTTGGCTCAAAAAGAAGAAAAAGAAGTAGAAATTATCGCAAAGTATCTGCCAGAAGAGATGTTAGATGAAGAAATTAAAAAGACAGTTTTGGAAACCAAAACTGAAGTTGGCGCCTACACAAAGGAGGATTTTGGCAAAGTTATGGGTGCAGTTATGGGCAAACTTAAAGGTAGAGCCCACGGGGCAAGGGTTAAACAAATCGTAGAACAATCACTTGAAAAAAAATGAAACCTGTCCGTTATGGCTTTTTTCTCTTTGTTTGTTTTTTTGTCATCAATGCTGTTTTTATCAGTATTTTATTTATTGTTAGTAAAGTCTTAGGTCTAACCTTTATTTACCAGCTTATTTTGTTACTTCTGGCAGTTGCTGCTGGCGCTCTTTTTTGTGCCTATTTGGTTTTATCGTCTGCGCCAGTTTTGAAAAATTATCTTTCCAACTTACGCACTCTTTATCGATTAGACAATCTCTCTCACCCCCTTCTTTTAAAACTCTCTTCCAGCGCTTATGGAACCTATAATCATAGTATTAATGTCGCTAATCTTGCCCATAAGGCAGCTAAAGCCATTAAAGCTGATGCCCTGCAGGTTCGGGTTGGTGGCTATTTTCATGATATTGGCAAAATTTCTGCTCCAGAAAGATTTACTGAAAATCAGAATAAGGAGAATATCCACGAAAATATGGAAGACCCCAGAGCCAGTGCTAAAATGGTTATCCAACATATCAAGGATGGGGTGGCCTTGGCTAAAGAATATAATCTACCAGCTGAAATTGTTGATTTTATCCCCCAGCATCATGGAACTTTGCCGGTTTCCTCCTTCCTGCAAGTTGCCAAAAATAAAAAAATGAAAATAAAGAAAGAAGATTTTTATTATCCTGGTCCTCGGCCGCTCAATCGGGAAACTGCGCTTGTTATGCTCTCTGACAGTATTGAGGCAATAGTTCGATCACAAGATAATCTAACCCCGGCAAAAATTAAAGAGTTGATTACTGCTATTATTGATGAGCGAGAAAAAAATGGCCAGTTGCAATATAGCGGCTTAACTCCAACAGATGTGGGGAAAATTAAAAAAGCCTTTTTTATCGGCTGCCAGGGGATTTTCCACCAGCGTATCAAATATCCGCAGCCGGTTTTAGTAGAGGGGAAAAAATGATATTATAGAGGAGGGTGAATTAATTAAGACATCCGTCCGCCATTTGGGCGGACTCCTGTCTTAATATTTTGAGAATAAAAATGCCTAAAAAAAGAACGCCCGCCTTTGGCGGACAACCTTGATTTTGAATGAAAGAATTATATTAAATGCCTAAAATTGATTTAGTCGCTGGTCTTGATGTAGGAACATCTTCGGTTTCTTTATGTACTGGTCAAATACAGGAAGGTTTATTACATACCACCTCTATTGTTCGTGTTGTAAACTCAGGTTTGCGCAGGGGTATGGTTGTGGATATGGAAGAAACTATCTCAGCCATCTCTTTAGCCTTGGAAGAAACAGAAAGAAAAACCGGCCAACCGCTATCATCAGTCTATGTCGGAATAGGCGGAGCCCATATTAATTCCACTAATTCCAAAGGAGTAATTGCAGTATCGCGGGCTGATGGAGAAATCACACCTTCTGATGTTGACAGGGTAATTGAGGCCTCCCGGGCTGTAGCTATGCCGCCCAATCGAGAAATCCTCCATGTTATTCCACGCAATTTCACCGTCGATGGCCAAACTGGTATCTCCGACCCCATCGGTATGATTGGAATAAGACTGGAAGTAGAAACCCATGTCGTTGGTGGTTCCTCCTCAGCGATAAAAAATCTGTCCAAATGCATTTACCAGGCAGGGTTGGAAATTCGCGGTATGGTTTTTTCTCCTTTAGCTTCGGCGAAAATGCTGCTTTCTAAAAAACAGAAGGAAATCGGAGTAGCACTAGTAGATCTTGGCGCTGGCACGACCTCAATTGCTGTCTTTGAAGAAGGTGATGTTATCCACTGCAATGTCCTCCCGATTGGCTCCCTCCATATCACTAATGATATTGCTATCGGGTTAAAAACTTCCCTTGAGGTGGCAGAACAAGTCAAAATCCAGTTTGGCCAGGCTCTCCCTGATGATGCCCGGTCAACCCAAATTATAGATCTATCTAAAATTGATAAAGAAGAAAGGGGCCGCACCACCTGCAAAGAAGTCGCCGAAATTATCCAAGCCCGACTTGATGAAATCTTTGCCCTAATAAAAAATGACCTCAAGGGGATAGGTAAAGAAGGAATGCTGCCGGCAGGCGTTGTCTTTACAGGAGGAGGTGCCAAACTGACAGGTATCTGTGAAGCAGCCAAAGAGGGGTTAAAACTGCCCGCCCAGATCGGCAAACCCGTCTTTGAGGCAGCTGGCACTGTTGACAAATTTGACGATCCCATATATTCTACGGCTGTAGGGCTAGTTCTGTATGGTTTAGAGGTGGGTGAGGGTGTTGGCTATCAAATGAGTGGCGGGAAAGCGCCAAAAATGGGAAATATTATCGGTCGTGCTAAAGATTTCTTTAAACAATTTTGGCCCTAAATCTTGACTTCTTGACAGAAATCATTATACTTGATACAAAGGAGTAGAAGGATATAAATGACAAAACCATCAGAAGTGGAAACTTTTGCCACCATACGAGTAGTAGGAGTGGGAGGTTCAGGTGGTAATGCTGTTAACCGTATGGTTAATGCTCGGATGCATGGTATTGAGTTTATTGCCATCAATACTGATGCCCAGGCCTTGGCCAATAATATGGCCCCAATTAAGGTACAGATCGGCAAAGAAACAACCGGCGGACTAGGGGCCGGCAGCAATGTTGAAATTGGTAAAAAATCTATTGAAGAAAACAAAGATGAGGTCTATGAGGTCCTCAAGGGCTCGGATATGGTTTTTGTCACTTATGGATCAGGGGGTGGCACAGGCACAGGGGCTGGCCCACACGTGGCCGCTATTGCCAAAGAATTGGGCGCTTTGACTGTGGCAGTTGTAACCAAGCCATTTTCTTTTGAAGGGCTACGCCGGAAAAAAGTGGCGGAAATGGGAATTGATGAACTGCGCGATAAGGTTGATACGCTCATTACCATCCCTAATGATCGGCTCCTGCAGGTAATTGATAAAAAAACCTCGCTGATGGATGCTTTTGGCATAGTGGACGATGTTTTGCGCCAAGGTGTCCAGGGCATATCTGATCTTATTACCATGCATGGTATTATCAATGTTGACTTTGCTGATGTACGAACGATCATGAAGGATGCCGGGAGTGCCCTTATGGGGATTGGAAGGGGTAATGGCGACAACCGAGCCATTGAGGCAGCCCGAGCAGCCATTGATTCACCGCTTTTGGAATTATCAATTGATGGAGCAAAGGGCATTCTATTCAATGTTACTGGTGGGCCGGATATGGGCATGTATGAAATTGATGAGGCAGCCAAAGCCATCACTGAAGCAGCTGATCCGGATGCCACAATTATTTTTGGGGCAATTGTTGATGAAGCAATGAGTGGGGAGATAAAAATTACTGTTATTGCCACTGGGTTTGAGGAAGGCGAGATTGAGAAGAAACCTAAACCTTTCCAGACAATGGAACGGCCAATGGCAACGATGATTGAAGAGCGCATTCCCGAGCCAGTGGTTGAGGAAGAGAAAAAAGAAGAAGAGGATTTTGAGGTCCCGGCCTTTATTAGACGAAAACTGAAGTAAATAGTAAAGTAATAATCACCCTGCGGGGCTAGTAATAGAGTAGTAAAGTAGTAAAGTAAAAAAACGGCGAAGGCCGTTTTTTTGGTTGATAAAAATAATT
>CAYYXM010000070.1:0-4195 GCA_964475725.1 uncultured Candidatus Saccharibacteria bacterium
CGGGGTAAACTCCGCCCCGAGCGAGGCGGGAAACGCAAACTTTACAAATTGGCTGGGAGGGAAGGATTCGAACCTTCACTACCAGGTCCAGAGCCTAGCGTCCTGCCATTAGACGACCTCCCATTACTAAGATTATTTTACTCTTTTCCAATTCTCTATTCAATAAAAAATCCCCAGCCGATGTGCAAACCGGCTGGGGGGTAACTGAAGGCCATGATTCGTCACAGGTTGCGGACAGCGTCTCTTGACCATGGCCTACTGTGGTAAGGTCTCCAAAGGCAATCCCCCTTTCTACAACAGGCACAAATAGAATAAACTATCTTTAAAAATAACAATAAATTCTCTTATAGTCAAATTTGACTTTGTGGATATTTTTAATATAATAAGTTCGGCTGGTTTGGCCCCCCTACGTGAAAGCCGGATACCATACCAAACCAGCTACCTCCTAGGGTCCGGCTGGCCAACTTCCCCAGTTGGCCAGCCCCCACCACAACCCACCAGGATAGGCCAAGCCCTCTAGCATTTACCCCCCTAGAGGACAATCCCTCCTCCTATCCCTGGTGGGTTTTTTCAATTTTTCCAGTAAGGAAAAATCAAAGTTCTTCCGTCTTTGGCGGGAGGTTTTTAATTGTAAAAAATGCTATAGTATTAATAAAGGGCTAAAGATGGCTAAAATCTTATTTATTATTGCTTCTAAAGAATTCCGCGATCCTGAATATTTCCTACCGAAAGAAATTCTAGAAAAAGCTGGAGTGGAGACCCAAACCGCCTCCTCTATTGGCAAAGATGAGGGGCCGGCAGTGGGGGCAGAAGGGGGAGAAGTTACACCTGATTTGAAAATTGATGAAATTCAGGCCGAAGCTTTTGATGGAATTGTCTTTGTCGGCGGCACAGGTAGTCAAGAGTATTTTGACAACCTCCTCGCCCATCAACTGGCCCAGGATTTTGCTGGCCAGGGGAAGATTGTGGCGGCCATTTGTGTGGCGCCGGTGATTTTGGCCAATGCTGGGGTATTGAAGGGCAAAGGGGCAACGGTTTTTTCCTCCCAATCACAAGCCCTACAGGATAAAGGAGCAAACTTTATTGATGAAGCGGTGGTTTGTGATGGCAATATCATTACCGCCAATGGACCGGCGGCAGCCCAGGAATTTGGCGAAAAAATAGTTGAATCTTTAAAATAAAGGAAAGGGCGGGGCCTGGTCGGTATCCAATTTGCAGACACGTGGTTGGCCGCCCAGTCCCGATAGCTTCGCTATCGAGGATCCCGCCTTTTGGCGGGACGGCGGTCCCCACTCACGCTCGGCCTTGTGGTCGCCAAAGGCGACACCATGCCACAAGGCCTGCGCGACGGTCTTACAAATTTAGATACCTCCCACCCGCAAAATTATATTCGTGTTATTAGTATTCAAAATTTGTGTAATTAGTGTGACATGAAAAAAGTTTTAATCATTGAAGACGATGCCCCCTTGCGGGAAATGTATAAAACTCGCCTACTCGAGGCCAAGTTTGAGACTATTGAAGCCAAAGACGGCGAGGAAGGGGTTAATTTGGCTTTGGAGCAGTTACCAGACCTTATCCTTTTGGATATTTTAATGCCCAAAAAAGGCGGCTTGGGGGTGCTGGAAGTTTTGAAAACCAACCCCGCCACCAAAACTATACCAGTTATTATTATGACCGCCATGCTCAATGAAGAATATCGCGCCTCTGCCAAAAGATTTGGCGTCACTGATTATTTTATTAAATCAGAAACCATGCCTGGCGATATCTTGAAGAAAGTCCAGGAGGTTCTCGGTGGCTAAGGTTGAAATCTACTCTAAAAAATCCCATCCGCCAAAACTACCACCTAACCTAGCTGACTGGGAAAAAACCTCTCAAACTTTTGACTGGAAGGATGTCAAAAGCCAACTTGACTGGTTTAAAGATGACAAGTTTAATGCCGCCTATAATGCTGTTGACCGCCACGGTTTGGGGAAATTCAAAAATAAAGTTGCTTTGTACTATGTGCCAGAAGAGGGAGAGGGGCAGGAGTTTACCTTTTGGCAGCTGCAAAATCTCTCTAATCAAATTGCCAATATCTTAAAAAAACTGGGCATTGAAAAAGGCCAGCGGGTTTTTATCTTTTTGCCCCGCATCCCCCAACTTTATTATGGTTTTTTAGGCATTATTAAAACTGGGGCAGTGGCTGGTACTTTGTTTCAGGCCTTTGGGCCTTCTGGCATCCAGGACCGGCTGGGACAATCTGGGGCAGTGGCTGTCATTACCAATCAAGAGATGAAAGAGCGGATTTATAAAGTAAAAGAAAATCTGCCTGATTTAAAACACATCATCATTGTTGACGGCAAAGCAGAAAAACAAGGTGAAGTGGATTTAGTCAAAGAAATGGAGGGGGCTTCGGTTGATTTTGACTGCGTTCACATGGAGCCCGAAGATTATGCTTTTATGCTTTACACCTCTGGCACGACCGGCAAACCAAAGGGTGTCATGCACTCTCAAATGGCGATTTTGCAGGAACATTTGACCGCCAAGTGGGTTTTGGATATCAAAGAGGATGATATTTACTGGTGCACAGCTGATCCGGGCTGGGTGACTGGCATTGCCTATGAAATCTTGGGCTCTATGTCCATTGGCGCCTCAACAGTTATTCATGGCGGCCGCTTTGATCCGGCCAAATGGTATGCAATCTTGCAAAGATTCGAAGTAACTGTCTGGTATACCGCCCCAACTGCCCTTAGGATGCTGATGAAAGCTGGAGAAAAGTTAGTTAAAAATTATGACTTATCAAAACTGCGGTTTCTGGGTTCTGTCGGCGAGCCCTTAAATCCCGAGGTTATCCGCTGGGGATTGAAAGTTTTTGGCCTGCCTTTTCACGACAACTGGTGGCAGACAGAAACCGGCGCCATTTGTATTGCTAACTATTCCTGTATGGACATCAAACTGGGTTCCATGGGCAAGCCAGTGCCGGGACTTGTGGCCGGCATTGTTGATGATAAAGGCAATGAACTGCCGGTTGGCAAAGAGGGCAATCTGGCCTTAAAACCGGGCTGGCCCTCCATGATGGCCTCTATTTGGCGCCGACCACAAAAATATGAAAGCTACTTTGTTACACCAGTAATAAATCAAGGTTCTCGCCGTAGGCGAGGTTCTTACTTTGAGCGAAGCGAGAATCAAGGTTCTCGCCGTAGGCGAGGTTCTTACTTCGTCAAGGAGTGGTATATTACAGGCGATCGAGCAATCAAAGACAAAGATGGCTATTTCTGGTTTATTGGCCGGGCTGATGATGTGATCAAAACTTCTGGCGAAAGGGTGGGGCCTTTTGAGGTGGAAAGCGCAATTATTGAACATCCGGCCTGTGCCGAGGCAGGAGTGATTGGCAAACCGGATCCTGAGCGAGGGGAAATTATCAAGGCCTTTGTGGTTTTAAAGCCCGGCCAAAAGGGCAGTGAGGCATTGAAAGGCGAGATTTCCGAATTTGTCAAAAATAAATTGGCCGGCCATGCTTATCCGAGAGAGGTGGAATTTGTGGAGAGTTTGCCCAAAACCCGTTCGGGCAAGATTATGCGCCGGGTTTTAAAGGCCAAGGAGTTAGGATTACCAATTGGCGATACATCAACGTTGGAGGAATATTAATATAATTTTCAATTTATAGTTTACAATTTTCAATCAATTACCAATTAAATAATTTTCAAACATTGATAATTGAAGCATTGAAAATTTATTGAAAATTAGAAATTGATAAAGTTCTCTTGACTTTTTCTCCATCCTATGGTAGGATATTTTTAGTTTGTAGACCTTGACAATGCGTACCAAAATCTGGGAACCGCCCAATATAGCGGCAGGAGGTGTTCGGCAATGCCTGAAAAAGGCGCCGTAGGATCCTCGTTTGGGGCTTTGGGTACTACTGCCAGGGCAATGGCACTTCTTGAGCAGCATCATGGTGTAACCGTTGGAGATGTACAACGTGCGGTCATCGATGATGCTGTAAGGAGAGCAAGGGTTGCCGCTGTCTTGCGCGGCGAGGCCGTCCCCGAGTCGGTTGAATTGAAGGATCTCTTGGAGCGTGAAAAAAGTTACGTTGTTCTTATCTGCCAGATGGCTGAGGTTAAGTACCCTGGCGATAACCAGATCGAAGCTGTCCTCTCAAAGGCAGAGAAGGAATGGGGGGGTCTGACCGAGCATGACCGCGTCATTCCGGCCG
>CAYYXM010000071.1:0-3993 GCA_964475725.1 uncultured Candidatus Saccharibacteria bacterium
TTAACAATAACCCAGATAAAAAAGCGGCGGTCCAACCAGTATTAGATCAATTAGTTGCTAAATCTGATACTGTTTATAATGAATTGGTTTCTTACCGAACAAATTTAGCTACAGCTTTAGAATCTGCTCAAACTGTTACTCCTAAACTAACTGCCGAAGATATTGCCAAAAAATTGGAGGAGGCGCCGAGCATGGGAGGTACAGGGGGAATAGAAGATATAGTCAAAAATCAACTTGGGATAAATAACGATTGCTTAGTAGACTTCGCCAAAATTTATTATCGCCTATCAATACAATTTGACTTCAATGCAGCTGCTATTGCTGCAAATCAGGACAGAACGACAGGTGGGGCTGGGGCAGACACCTGTGGCATTGGCGGCCTCTTTGGCGGCATTATGTGTACAGCCCTTGAGTTTCTGGCCCGGGTGGCGGCTAATGCAGGGACTTGGGCCATTCAATTTTTGCTTCAGGCAGTAGGAATACAATAACGAATGTTTAAAATTAATATTAAATTACTCTTATTAAGTATTACTGTTTTATTGCTATCTCTTTTTATAGTGCCTTTAAATTTTAAGGCCAGCGCTCAATCCCCTACTGCTGCTGGCCCCCAAGCAGGATTTACCGCGCCTAGTATTGAAAAAGAATATCCCACTTTGAGCGATCGCCTTCAAAAAGACCCAGTAATTGTCGGCCAAGGCGGCAACCCGGGTGTCTGGCGGGTTATCTTAAATTTGGTTGATATTGGCCTACTTCTGTTTCTAATCTTCATCGCCTTTGCCAATATTTTGCGGATTGACCTTAACACCTACGCCATCAAAAAATCCCTGCCCATGCTTTTAATAGGGGTACTTTTAGCTAATCTATCTCTTTTAATCTGCCGGGCTCTGGTTGATTCTTCCGATGTCCTTATTCAAACATTTATCCAAAGTGTGCCAACAAATGTTCCCAATTGTACCCAGGCGACTATTAGCCAACCGGCTGGCCAATTCGTCTGCGCTCTTGTCAACGCTGTTTATGGGGGGGGATTTGATGCACTCTATAACGCCGGTAAGGGCGGTGGGACGGCCGTTTTGCCTGCCTTTGTCGGTCTTGTCGCTTTTGCTGGTTTGGCTTTTGGTTTGGGCGGCGGTCTAATTGCTTTAGTCTTTCTGGCCCTGGTATTAATAGCCATTCCTGCTATTGCTTTCCTTATTTTGGCTTTCCTGCTTTATATCCGCACTTATGTTATTGTCTTTTTGGTCTGTATCGCGCCGGCTGCCTTTATAACCTTAGCCATCCCCCCCTTGCAAGGACTTTTTAAACGCTGGTGGAGTGAATTTACAAGATGGGTTTTTATGGGCCCGGTTGTTTTCTTTTTCCTCTGGTTGGCAGTCAAATTTTATGAAGCGGCTGGTCAAAAAACCAATTTTGGCACCTATCTTATAGTGCTTTTCTGTGTTTATATGGCGATTATGACGCCCTTCAAGATGGGTGGTGCGGTCATGGCGGCGTGGGGGAAATTTGGGGCGAGGATTGCCGGCGTCGGTCCCGGCGGGTGGTTGAGGAGGGTAGGAGAAAGAACGGGTATGTGGGGGTTAAAAAGATTTGGCACAACAAAAGAAGGAACTGCCCGTCTTGGTACTAAAGCAATAATTGGGGCCTTATATGGCAAAGAACTGCATGAACGGAGAATGACAGCAAGAAAGGGTGAATTGATGGCGGCCTATACAAGAGGAGTGGCTTTGCCTGGTGGACGACGGTTTTGGTCAGCCGGTGGACTACTCCAGCACGAAGAAGAAGCAACAGCTAATCTGGAGGCAGCGACAGGACAAATATTATGGGATTACTACAAGAGATATCCGGAGAAGAAAAAACAAGTCACTCGATTTCAGCTGAAGGCCACGGAAAGCCAAGATGCCTTAAACAAACAAAAAAATGAGGCAATGAAGGAAATAATATCCAAAGAAATTGAAGAGGTTGACAAGGAAACAAAAAAGGTGAAAGAAGAATTAACAGTTGAATTTGAGGGAGGGCAGGTAAAGATTGACCATTTGGAACAAACAAGAAAAAAATTAAATGAAGAAAAACAAAAAGTATTGAATGGGGCCTTAGACACCAGACAAGCAGAGATTGAACAAAAAACAGATCAGGATGCAGCGGTGCAGGAGGCATTAGGTAAATATCAAGCAGGAGAATTAACGGAAGAAGGATATGGCGAGATACGCCGAAAGGCAAGGGAAAAAGTTGTAACTGATGTCAAAACAGAAATTGATGAGCAATTTCAGCCTCAGTTTAGCGAGTTGGATGGGGCAGAAAACGATCTTAAAACACGAGTCGAGAATCAAGTAGCAGCTAATTTAGCCAAAAGAGGCATTGCAGCGGACAGATTGGTTTTGGCCAGGAAAAAAATTGTTTATGATAGATTGATGCTGGAAGATACAAAAGCTCGGGCGGAATTTTTCTCAGCAGAACAAATAAATGGTGATTTAAGTCAAACTTCAAGAGTGGATAAAGATGTTTTTGGCAAGCAATATATTGTCACCCAAGATGATGTCCAGGCCTTTGTCAGAGGAGATTTTGAGAATCTTGCCAAAGACAGAGCAGATCAGCGGGCAGCCATTATTGCTGATTTGAATGAAAGAGTGGGAGCGCTTAGAATGCAGGCCTCTCAAAGCTTTAATCCTCATCAAGCAGCCGCTACCCGGTCTTTGTATAAATTAGCTGAAAATTCTGGTTATTTAAGTGAAGTAGAAAAAAATCTTTCCCCAGAGGAAAGGGTAAAATTAGCTCGGGCCAAAGATATTCAACAGCATGAACATTGGGGCGAAAGATTGGCTGCCTCTCGGCCCTTGATTAATGCCATTGCCAATCGGCCGGCAGGCCAATTAAGTGCAAGGGTGGCGCCGATTGCTAACCCTGATCATATTAGAATTGCCGAAGAAGTTTATGAAGATGTAGAAAAACTTGATCCCGCCCAGATTGATATTGGTCTCTTGGAAAGAAAAATTAAACCCAGTGCCCGGCCTCAATTTTCTGCTTTAATTTCAGGAAGAATAAGAACCGTAGTTGATGACCAGCTAATTGATCTAATTGCCCCTCATATTGGTATTGATGCAAAAGACGAAAAGGGAAAAGCTGAAGTAGTTGCTAAATTTGCTCCTCACAGACAAGAGATTATTGAAGCTTTGCAGGATCCAATCAAGGCCAGAGTAAATATTAATCAGATTTTTCAGATTTTAGGGCAAATTGACCCTAAATGGCGGCAGCGGCAGTTGCCGGCTACAGTTGATCTTTCAACCTTAAGTAGAGAGAGCCGGCTTTTGGGCCATTTGGACTCTATGGTCAGAAATGAAGATTTTAGTGGAGAGGCAACCCAAATTAGCCAATATGACAAAGTGTATGAAGGATTGGATCCTGCTGTTGTCCAACAGAGGATTGAGGGTTCTGATAGCCATATCAGAGATATTTTTGAGTCATCAGTTAGTAATTCAGTGCCGGACTTTAAAACTAAAACCAAAGCGGGCATTGAATATATTTCCAGCCAAAAGCCACCAATTCCTCAGGGAATGATTGAGGCCTGGAAAAAAGATCCCGAAAGATATGCCGGCGAGGTTTTAATGGCTTTGCATAATATAAAAATGGCAGGCCAAGCACGATTGGCTGGACAACCCGGGGGGGCCGGTGGTCCTGGCCAACCGCCGCCAGCGGGCACACCGCCGCCAACTGCACCACCTGGTGCGCCAATCGGCGGTTCTAATGTGCCGGGTGGTAATGTCGGTCCACAGCCGCGGGTAAATGTTCCGCCAGCCACACCAGTGCCGCCCGCTGGACCCATACCATCTGCTGGACCCGTCCCACCTGCTGGGCCTATACCATCCGGGGGACCAATCCCGCCAGGGAAAAAAGTGCCCGGCTCGGAAAAAGGACCGCAACCCCGCGTTGAATAAATTAAATTATTCTTGTTTTTAACTGGCCTCAAAAAACCTCTTGACTTTTTTATTAAAATATGGTAAA
>CAYYXM010000072.1:0-3940 GCA_964475725.1 uncultured Candidatus Saccharibacteria bacterium
CCGGTATGGCAAAAACTTCTCGATTATAATCTAATGCTGCCCGGGCAGTCAGAAGTGTTCCTGATATTTGGGCTGCCTCAATTACCAAAACTCCTTTTGATATTCCTGCGATAATCCGGTTGCGGACGGCAAAATTGCCCGCCCAAACTTGGGTGCCTGGCGGATTTTCGCTGATGAGGAGTCCTCCCTTGGTAATAATTTCTTTAGCTAAAAATTGGTGGCAAGCAGGATAGATTTTATCAAGGCCACTTGGCAAAACAGCAATTGTTCGGCCACCTGCCTCCAAACAGACCTTATGGGCAAAACTGTCAATTCCCAGGGCCAAACCAGAAACAATAGTTACGTCATTCTCTGCCAGTTCTTTCGTAATTTCTTTAGTGACCTGTTGACCATAAGAAGAGTACTTGCGCGATCCGACAATGGCAATCGGTGCCTTATCCTCTGTTAAATCTCCCTGATAGTACAAAAGGGGCGGCAAATCAGGAATTTGTTTCAAAAGTTTCGGATATTCCTTGTCTTTGAAAGTTACAACATTAATATTCAACTTCTTGATTTTTTGCCATTCGGTCTCTGGAGAAATGGTTGCCTTTAATTCCTCTATCGCTTCAATTATTTCTTCCTTAACTTTCTTTTTGATCAAAATATGTTTTAGACTTTTCCAAAGTTTTTCCATACTGCCAAAGGCTTTGAGTAATTTTAAAAAAGTAATTGGACCAATATTAGGATTATGCTTTAAAGCTAACCAATATTTTAATTCTTCTTTTTGCATATTACTTTTAGAATAACACTAAAACCAAAAAGTTTTCCACAAAAAAATAGTTGACTATCAATTAATCTCAGATTATGTTAATTAGTGGAGGAGAAAAGGATGCAGGAGGGAAAAACAACCAAACCTTCCATCAAACATTCTTTTTTTCTATCTTTAGCCCCTGTATGGGGGCTCTTTTTGTAAAGGAGGAGTGTTCCTTGACAAATGAAAATGGTGTAGAACTTCTGAACTGCCGAGAAGGTCAATGGTCAAAACTTGAACCTCATACAAAATCAATTCCTTTTCAACCAACTCTTCATCATGGCTGGCCAAAGAAACAAGAAATTCTTCTTGCATTCCTTCTATCTCCCTTAGTCTGCATTTATTGGGAGGAGAGATCTGGCTGGCAAAGTCGTACGATAACTTGTCGAGAGTTCTTTGCTGGTATACGAGGACAAAATCATTTTGAACATGGCCCACCTGATTGGGTATGGCAAATCATTAATGATTTGCCTCCCAAACTCTTACCGGAGGAGACGCAGATTTATGCCACAAGCTGAGGAAGAAAAAAAACAATGGTCACTACCTTTTCCTGGCTGGCCCACGCATAGATTTACATCTCCCCTTCTTGATCCGCCACCTCCATACGATGACGAACCAACTGAAGAAAACTTGCACCAACCAACTGGTCCGCCCCATCCTAAGCAACTTTTCCTTCCCATCGATTAAACTATATGACCTGTTTCTTGCAAGCCCCGTACATGTGCTTGCACACTGTACGGGGCTTTTTTCTTTAGAAGACATTTTATCCCTTGACCCCGCTACAGCAACTTCCTGACTTAAATGAACTATCAGTCTCGGCTAGGCCGAGCCTAGACGGACGTTCAGTCACGTCGGAGCATTGTGTACGGGGTCTGCGGGGTGAAGTGAACTCTGTTCTACTTCACCCCTTGACAAACTCTTGACTTTATGGTATAATGGAAATATCTAAGATCAAAAAGGCATTGCACCTTATCTATCAGGGGCTAGTAAAGGGAAGATTGGTTGAAACAGGAGGGTTTTTTAGTCAATCTTCCCCTTACTGCGCCCCGGTCACAACCTACAAATTTAAGTGTATTTGAGGATGTTAAAACCCCGTACAGTAAAATGTACGGGGGTCCGGGGAGGCAGTGGAGGGGCAAAAAACGACGGGCTGGCCTTGTGCCGGCCTTTCGTTTTTTGGTATTATAGAAATAAAAGAAAGGAGGCGCTATGCCTAACCCAGAACAATTAGGACCTCGGATGGAAAAAGAACAAAAACCAACAATTTTTTTAGATTCAGTTTCCCAATGGATGAAACGACATCCAAATATCACAAAATTAGCTGGTGGAATGATTACCTCTATTGCTTTAGTACCGAGAGCTCAAATTGCTTGGGCCCAGGAGGCAACTACTGATCAACCCGTTAATCAAGCTCAGACAGAAATTCTTTCTCAAGAACAGTTACGGGCAAAAACCAGAGCACTCCAAGAGGCTGTTGTTGAAGTTCTTTCGCCAACTCGCATGACATCCCAAACACAACAATTACCAGATGGCACTACGACAACTACAAAAACAGTTGAAGTCCCTTCTCTCTTGGAACCGGTTAGAGCAATTAAAGATCCAGCTCAAAATCCGGAAAAGCCCGGAGTAACAATCCTCCAAGAAGATTTACAACAAGCTAATGAAAGATTTCAAAATCTAGGTTTTTCAGAAGAACAAATTAAACAAATTGCTGAAAAACTTGGCTATGATTTTACAACCATTGATGAAGCAACGAACCCAGATACTCCCATAGGACAAGCAATCGATGTAATAACAAAATGCTTGAATATGACCAGGGATCATGTTGATAAAATTGGAGTATCAGCGGATCAACTTGAACCAATTGAACAGTGGCTTATTCTGGAATTTTTTAAAACATCGATAGAAATAGAAATGGAACAACGACAGGCCTTGCCTTCCGAAGAACAGGCACCAATAGAAACTGCCGAAATTCCATCCCAAAATCAGTAAATTAATTTTTAGTCCCCTTATCCCTGTATCGCCACACCCATACTTCGGGCAGTTCCTTCAACAATTTTTTCAGCCGCCTCAATTGTTTTAGCATTAAGATCTGACATTTTAATCTGAGCAATTTTACGGATTGAGGCCCGCGATAAAGCCCCAACTCTTTCTTTGCCGGTCGTTGCGGCACCTTTTTCTAAATTTAATTCTTTTTTAATCATTTCTGCCACCGGCGGCTGCTTGACTATAAAATCAAAAGTTCTATCTTCATAAACAGTAATTTCCACTGGTAAAATTGTGCCAGATTTACTTTCAGTTTGGGCATTAAACTTCTGGCAAAAATCCATAATATTAACCCCGTGTTGACCCAAAGCCGGACCAACTGGTGGGGCTGGATTGGCTTGTCCTGCCGGGAGTTGTAATTTAATAACTGTCTGGATTTCTTTGGCCACGTTTCCTCACTTTAGTTCACAGCTCTTCACTTCAGTTCACAGCGAGTTCACTGCGAGCTGTTCAGAGTTAACTCAATTTATACTGAGCAGAGCGAAGTACTGCGAGCTGTTCGGTCAAATTTAAAGTTAAAAATTAAAAATTAAAAATTTTATTGATATCAATTTTGAGTTTTAAATTATAATTTTGAGTTTTGACTTTTGCATTTTGAATTATATTTACACTTTCTTTACTTGTAAAAAATCTAATGAATCTGGTGTTTCCCGACCAAACATAGAAACCAATACTTTAATCTTGCCTTTATCCTCATCAATATCTGTCACTGTTCCTTCAAATCCTTTCAGCGGGCCATCGATAATTCGCACTAAATCATTGATATCAACTTCAATTTTATAGCGTGGCTCCTCTACACCCATTCTCTTTTTAATCCGATCTACCTCTTGTGTTGAAATTGGAGTAGGTCGCACCCCCAACCCGATAAAACCAGTAACATTGGGAGTGTTTCTGACCACATACCAACTATCATCTGTTACAATCATATCAACCAAAACATAACCAGGGAAAATGCGTTTATCAACTGTTTTTCTTCGGCCATTTTTGATTTCAATTTGTTTTTCTTTCGGTACAATAACATCAAAAATTTGATTCTGCATACCTAAGGATTCGATTCTTTGTTTTAAATTATCTGCCACCTGCTCTTCATACCCAGCATAGGTA
>CAYYXM010000073.1:0-3901 GCA_964475725.1 uncultured Candidatus Saccharibacteria bacterium
AGCATAAATTGAACTATCCATAGACAAAATTAAAAGCCGAGTCCAGCTTACCTTTAAGGACAATGTCCCAAAACCAGTTAGGAAAAAGAGGATTAAAATCAATTTTTGGCCTGGCAAAGATTCTTGGGTAAATTGGGCCACCTCACCCCTGACTTTTTGGGCAACCATATAAAGGCAAAAGGCAATGGTTAAATTTAAACCAGCGGCCAAATAAATGGAACCATTCAGGCCAAGCTTGACTGCCAAGATAAATAAAACTGCCAAAATCCCTACCAGCCCCCCGAAAGTATTCCAGCCATAGCTTTTGGCAAGTTGCCTTTGTAGATCTTGGTGGCTGGTTAAATAAACTCCCTGGAAAAGCGGCCAGGTGGCGCCAATTAAACTGGCTAAAATTAAAAGCACAATATAAGCCAAAATAGCTGAAAAGGTGGCTGACTGCACTTGACTAACCAATTCTAATAAACTAGGTAAAATGATGGCCCAAAGACCAATCGCTGCCTCAACTAATGCATAGATTACTAATCTTTGTCTCAAATTCTTTCTTTCCGCAAGCCGGCCAAAAATAAAACTGCCTAAAGCCAAGCCGGCAAAAAAGGAGGATAAAACCAAAGCAATGGCTAAACTTGTAGTACCGACAATGTACTCAAATTTTTTGCCCAAAATCAATTCATAAATTAAGGCAGAAATACCAGAGAGAACAAATAAAGCTAAAATAAACCTTCGCCAATTTCTCATCTTAATTTCCCATTTTATTTTTAAGTTTTGATTTATCATTTTGCATTTTGGAAATTCTTTAGAATTTCGTCGCTTTAGCGAATATTTTTGATTTTTAAATTTTGCATTAATTTATATCACCCTCATGGTAAAAACTTTACGTCTGGCCAAGCGCTTTCTTATCAACCAGGGCAAAAATGGAATAATAGCCAACAAAAGTAAGGCTCTTTCCGGAATTACAACAGTCGGCGGGACAATCCGAGGATTAGTATAACTGGGACCGGTATGAAAATTAATTATGGCGCTACTAGCTTTATATTTGGTATAATCTCCCCAGTATTCTGCATAGAGATAATCATTGGCGGAGAACGAAGTGGAGCCAGTAGTTGTGGCACCAAAACTACCGCTCGTCCCCGCACTGTCGCACCAATCTACTGTACTAGTTTGATCAACGATATTAGTATAAGTATTAATTGACCCGCCGGAAAGAGTTACCTTAAAGACTAATACTCGCCAGTAGCAAGTCCAGCGGGCATTATTATCTTGCTCGTCCCAATAGAAAGTCCAAGTGCCAGCAGCAATTGAGCCGCCATCGCCAAAGGGCGTGTCATAAATCCAGCCGTAATTAGTAGGAGTACCTGGTGTGCCAGCAGTAGAATAAGTTGCCCCAGGATGGAAATTGACTGTTCCATTTAAGGATGCCGATCCAAATTGAGTACTGGTGGAATCAGTGGCATCAGCCGAGGTTTGCAATTGCCAGGCCTGGACGCTGGTAATAACATTAGAGGCCACATCATGAAGATAAAAAGTAGAAGGGTTAGTAGCCATAGCAACTGGAATATTGCGGGCAAAGATGACTAGATTGATAGCGATAACTAACATAGTGGCCAAAACCGCCTTGGGCACCCACAATGCCCGCCGGGGAGTGATTTTGAAATCATCAAAACTCTGGTTAGCAGAAACCAAATCCAGATACTCCTGAGATAAATTGGCAGATTGGGGCTTGAAAACTGTCAGCCATCTTCTAAAACGGGATCTAAAGAAAGAATCAGTGATATGGCCGGTTTTGGGCGTTCTAAACCAGTGGCCTTCTTCTTTCTCAAATAGCCCTTTGATAGCAGCATAGGCCTGGAAAGGCACCAAAATATAGGACAAAAGGATAAAGGAGAAAATGCCGACAAAATCCCGCTGATCAGATTCTTCCAAGAATAAACCAACGCCATTAATCAGCGGCAGGGCAAACATGTTGGTTAAGACGAGACACCAACCCCACAAAGCGGTCCAGAAGGGCAAATGGGCATTAAAAATAAAGTCAGCAGCAAACCAAGATAAAGTGCCAACTAGGAAGAAGGCAGCCTGCAGATAATAAGGAGTAAGATAGAGAAACTCAATTTTCTCCCGCCAAGTAAGGTTGGGTGAGCGCATCAGCTGCCAGAACATTAACTTGACATTGTGGGTATGGCCTTCAGCCCAACGCATCCTTTGGCGGATTAATCGCTTCAAAGTGGAAACACATTCAGAAGGGGTTTGGATATAGGGAGTATATAAAACTTTGTAGCCATCTTTGTAGAGCCGCAAAGTCAACTGGAAATCCTCAGTGATGGAGGTCATCCAGCCATATTTTCGCAAGACATCAGCCCGAATCATATAGACAGAGCCGGCAATTAATTTCATAAAGCCGGAAATTTCCGTGCCAGGCCGGTCAACAATATAGGAACCGGAAAATTCTGTTCGCACCCCTCTGGTAATCCAGTTTTCATTTTTGTTCAAAACATGCCACTGATAACCTTGAACAGCGGCCAGTTTGGCATAAATCCCCCGTTCTTTAGCTAATTGGAAGTGTTTGACAAATTGCTCAATTGTATCAGGATAAGGCACAAAATCAGCATCAAAAACAATGATATATTCTGTGCGGGGATCAGTTACCTCTAGGGCCCGCTTGAGCGCACCACCCTTAAATCCCTCTCTCGTTTCCCGATGGATAATTTTAACATTGGGATGATCTTTCCATCTCTCTAATATCTGGGGCGTTTCATCAGTTGAGTCATCAACTACCACCACCTCATAATTAGGCCAGGCTTGGTGGGTACAGGCGGTTAAAATCCTATCAGCCACCTTGCTCTCGTTGTAAAAAGCCAGATGGATAGAAACAAAAGGTTCTTCTTTAAGCTGGACATCCTCCAGATGAGGCAAAATAACCTCTTGTCCATTCTTGCCATTTACCCCGAGCGAAGTCGAGGGGCCATTACCGTTTTCATAAATACCTTCCCCTTCTTCTTCCTCTACTTCGCCAGGCAACTGAAAGAGTTGGTATAAGGAACCTTTGCCGCTGGGGGGCTGGGTTTCTTCTTTGTATAAACCAGCAATGGTTTGAGAACCATTTTGTCCTTGGGGCGATCGTTTTTTGGCAGCCCGGCGGGAGAAAATCAAAACAGAAGCTAAAATAAGATAATAGCGGACTGAATATAGGAAGAACAGCCCTCCCATTGATAACGCAATAGCAGCAAAAATTAAGCCGATGTCCACGCTCCGCCTCCTCTTAAAATCCTCAATATTTGATCTTTACGCCAGCGCCTGTCATGGCGAAAACCCACTCTTATCGCTTTCAGTTTCTTGTGCCGATCCCAATTTCTTAAAGTATTGGGATGGACACTCAAAACACGGCAAACCTGCCGCATCGTTAGAAGCTCTGGCAATGTGGTTATCGCCGCCATTAACTACCTCTTGAAGAAGTTAACAATGTTGAACATTTATTTAAGCTTCCAAGTGGGAATTTTATAATAACTTTTGTGCCGCGGGAGCTGTTTAATATGGTGTGGACTATGATGGGAATAGCCAAAAATAATAATCACTAAAATTGTTATTACGATAAATGCAATTACCATTTATACCTTGAATAACTTAACAATACTTAACATTATATATATTTTATTACCTTTATATATTATTATTTATTCTTTTCTACTTTTATATACTATTACTTTACAAAATAAAAAAGGGCCTGTCAAAGCAGGACCTGTGGAAAACTCTATAATTAAGAATTTCTAATAAGGAATTAAAGCCCCAAATCCAAAGCTCAAATGACAAATCAATGCTTAAAATCCAAAATCTAAAAAATTTGACATTTAATCATTAGGCATTCATTTGACATTGGGCCTCCGGCTCGGAGAGCCTCTGGCTCGGAGAG
>CAYYXM010000074.1:0-3890 GCA_964475725.1 uncultured Candidatus Saccharibacteria bacterium
CCATTGTTGAAGGTCTGGCTCAAAAAATTACTAAAAAGGATGTACCGCTAATTTTACAAAATAAGAGAGTTCTGACTTTGGATTTAACGCTTTTGGTAGCTGGCACAATGTATCGCGGCCAATTTGAAGATAGGGTTAAAAAATTAATTGACGAAGTTGTAAATGCCAAAAATATCATTCTTTTTATTGATGAAATTCACACTATTATTGGTACCGGTAGTGCAGAGGGCTCTTTGGATGCAGCCAATATCTTGAAACCTGCCTTGGCCAAGGGCAAGATTCGTCTAGTTGGCGCTACAACTACGGATGAATATCGCAAACATATTGAGAAAGATGCCGCCCTGGAGCGCCGACTCCAGCCGATTTTAGTGGAAGAACCGACAATTGAAGAAACTATTGCTATTCTTAAAGGATTAAAAAGTAACTATGAAAAACATCATCATGTTAAAATTACAGACAAAGCACTGGGGGCAGCGGCAAAATTATCTTCTCGTTATATCTCTGATAGATATTTACCAGATAAAGCAATTGATCTGATAGATGAGGCCTCAGCCGCTAGCCAACTTAAGCCACTTGCTTCAACTGGAAAAGAACTGTTGGAAAAAAAATTAGAGAGAGTTCGAAATGATAAAGAAAAACAAGTCGGGGCAGAAAATTTCCCCCAAGCAGCAATTTTGCGACAGAAAGAATTACAACTTTTAAAAACCTTATCAACTTTTAATGAGAGACAGATACAAAAGACAACTGTTATTGATGAAAATGATATTAGTCGGGTAGTATCAGTCTGGACAGGTATACCTTTGGAAAATCTGCAAGTGGTTGAAAAAAATCGCTTTGCTAATCTAGAGGCAATTTTGAAAAAATATATTATCGACCAAGACCTGGCAATAGAAAATATCGCCAAGGCAATACGACGCTCAAAAACAGGTTTATCTGATCCGCGACGACCAATTGGTTCCTTTATGTTTTTAGGACCAACAGGAGTTGGGAAAAGTCATCTGGCTAAAGTTTTAGCCCGCGAAGTCTATGGCAAGGAAGAATCGCTTGTAAAAATTGATATGTCAGAATTTATGGAACGGCACAATGTTTCCCGTTTGGTGGGAGCACCTCCCGGCTATGTCGGCTATGAAGAAGCAGGAAAATTAACAGAAGCAATTCGCCGCCAGCCTTATAGTGTTATACTTTTAGATGAAATTGAAAAAGCCCATCCTGATGTTTTCAATATTCTTTTGCAAATTTTGGAAGATGGTTATTTAACTGATGCTAAAGGAAGAAAAGTCAACTTTCGCAATTGTATTATAATTCTTACTTCCAATATCGGCATGAAAGAATTAAATACAAAAGCAGATATTGGTTTCCAAATTAAAAATAAAAAGGAAGAATATTCCTTCCAGAAGGAGTACGAAAAAATCCAAAATGCTGTCCTTGAAGATGTTAAAAAGCATTTTGCCCCAGAATTTATTAATCGTTTAGATAAAATTATTGTCTTTAAACCACTGGAAAAAAATGCCATTCTGCAGATTGTGCAACTAGAACTTGACCAATTTAATAAACGTTTGGAAGAACAAGGTCTTCAACTTTCCTTTGATAAAAAAGCAATTGAATTTATCGCAGAGCGTGGCTTTGATCCAGAAAATGGTGCCCGACCAGTTCGACGAGCCATCCAAGATTATCTGGAAACACCTCTTTCCCAAAAATTATTAGAGGGGGCATTTACCCTCGGTGACAAAATTAAAACTCAAGTTTTGAAAGATGAAATAATTTTTACTAAAGAAAAACCCGCCCAGAAGAGCAAGCGGGTTGAAAAACTAGTGAAAACCTAACTCTCAATCCATTGCTCAACCAATGGATTAGAAGATAATGTCCTCCAAATTTCCAATGTTTTTGGTTGCGAAGCTTTGACTAGGGCATGGAAAAAGCCCTTTTTGTCACAGCGGCTATGAGTGATAATAACCGGTTTACTGCAGCCAAGACAATATGCTCCAGAGTGAATGCGCCAATCAAGATCAGCCAAAAACAAAGTTGAAAGCTGGTCAAAAAACCAAGCCAGCGGCAGAAGATAGGGCTGTCTTTTACAGCGCTTTATTATCGTCTTTTGTATTAGTTCAATTGTTCCCTCGCAGCTTTTAATACAAACATTGCCAATAAAACCAGAGGTTACAATAACATCACAGTCGGTTTCGAAAATTCTATTAGGTTCGACATTGGTGATTGGACCCAGCTCTGTAAACTGCCTTTCAATTTCTTGACGAATTCGAGCGATTTTGCCTCCTTTATCCGCCTCTTCACCCTCATTCAAAAAACCAATTGTCGGAGAGTCTTTCCCAAATATCACTTGTGCAACAACCCTGCCGGCGATGGCCGACCAAGTTAAAACAGGAAGAGTCGGCAAAAAAGTACCCCCCATATCAACAAAGACGCAGAAACCCCTTAATTTAGGCAAGATGCCCGCCAAAACCATGGGGGTTTTTCTGACATTGCCGAGGTAACCAATAATGGGTTTAGCGGCCAGTTCAATAACCTTGCCAGTATCGCCAGCAGTAACTAAAACAGCATTTTCCCGCTGATGTAGGGTTCCAATACCCCATCCTAATGCATCTTCAGCATTAGAAGAGAGTACTTCTAAACCTTGTATCGAACCACTAGCAATAGCTGAATTAAACTCTGAAACTGCCTTTTGCCTCTGAGGCAGTTTATCAGGATCGCCACCAAAAATATCAATAATTATCACCCTTTTTTCGCCTGTCACGCTTGTCATCTAGGACCTCTCCTTTCTGTCAACCCCTCCATAAACTCGGGGTTGACACTGAGTTTATCGAAGTGTCAACGTACAAATCTCCTTTTAATCTAAAGGAAAAAGATCGTTTTTGCAAGTTGACACAGCTACCCCACAGGTTTACAATACTAAGAAATGGACAATGTAATAGAGAAAGCAAAAGAATTTGCCCAAAGTGCTCACCAAGGACAAAAGAGAAAAACCGGCGAGCCTTATTTCAACCACTGTCAAAATGTTGCCAAGTATTTGGAAAAAATGGGGTTGGATGAGGAAACTATTGCCGCCGCCTATCTTCATGATGTGGCTGAAGATACGCCAGTAAAACTGGAAAAAATAAAGAAACAGTTTGGGACGGAAATTGCCCAATTAGTCGAATCAGTGACAAAGTTAGGTTGGGTACGCATAAAAAAATCTTGGTTTCCTTTTCCCAAATTGTCCCACGATCAATTATCCTTATATGACCGCCAAATTGAAACTTTACGCAAAATGATGTTGGCTATGAGTAAGGATGTAAGAGTTCTTTTGATAAAATTGGCCGACCGGGTAGATAATTTGAAAACCCTCCATGTTTTGGATCAAGATAAACAAGAACGAATTGCTAGAGAAACCTTGGAAATCTATTCTCCCTTGGCCTATCGGTTAGGTATGGGTGAAATCAAAGGAACGCTGGAAGATTTGGCTTTCCCCTATGCCTATCCTCAAGAATATAGATCTTTAAAAAAATTGGTTGGCAAAAATTATCAGAAAAAAGAGTTTTATATCCAAAATATAATTAAAAAAATCCAAAAAATCCTCAAAATTGAAGGGATTAATATTATCTCCATTCACGGCCGGACAAAACATTTCTATTCTTTATATAAAAAACTCCAACACTATAATATGGATTTATCTAGAATTTACGATCTAGTAGCCATCAGAATTATTGTTCCCACGGTTTCTGATTGTTATGGGGTTTTGGGACTTTTGCATAGCCATTGGACACCTTTACCTGGCCGGATTAAAGATTATATTGCCTTTTCCAAGCCCAATGGTTATCAGAGTTTGCACACGACTGTTTTTTGTGATAAAGGTAAAATCGTAGAAATTCAAATTAGAACCCCCCAAATGCACGAAA
>CAYYXM010000075.1:0-3835 GCA_964475725.1 uncultured Candidatus Saccharibacteria bacterium
AAAAAAGAACCTACTCGCTTTGCTCGTAGAACCTTGTTATTCACTTCGTTCATAAAAGATTGCGCTTTGGCGGACTTCCTGAACTTGCGACCTTTCTGGGAACGCAATTCAGGAGTGGAGATTTTTATGCAAAGCAAAATTTTTGAATTGGAAAAAACATATTTAAAGAAAAATCCGGCAACCCTTAAAGCTGGAGATAGTGTAAAAGTTTATCAAAGGATCCAAGAAGGTGGCAAAGAACGAGTCCAAGTTTTTGAAGGGATAGTTATAAATTGCAAAGGAGGTAAAGGGGTTGGTGCTACCTTTACTGTTCGGCATATTGGCGCTGATAATATTGGAGTAGAAAAAACCTTCCCTCTGCATTCACCAACTATTGTTAAAATTGAGAAGGTTAAAGAGGCGAAAGTCCGTCGGGCAAAACTTTTTTATCTGAGAGGGAAAACCGGCAAACATGCCCGTCTGAAAGAAAAAAAATCTTATAAAATATGGGAAGAGCCAGAAGCTGAAGTAGAGTTGGAAAAAATTGAAAAAGAAAAAGGATTAGAGGCCCAGGCCAAGGAAGAAGAAAAGAAGAAACAAGAAGAGGAGCTGGAGAAAAAATTTGAAGCTGCCCAGGCGGCTCATACGAAGGAGCAAAGTGAGGAAAGTGCTGGGACAAAGGGGGGAGAAGATAGCGGGCAAGCATCTGGAACGGAAGGGGTATCGGATTCTCGAGCAAAATCTGAAAAATAAGATAGGTGAGGTTGATATTTTGTGTCAGGATGGGGAAACTTTAGTATTAGTTGAGGTTAAGACAAGAAAATCGACTGATTTTGGCCAAGCGCAGGAAAAAGTTGACTGGAAGAAACAAAAGAAACTGCTGCTTTTAGCCAGATCACTGGCTCAAAATTACAACTGTAATGATATTAGAATTGATGTAGTGGGAGTGGATTTAACAGGTCCGAGAGCCAAAGTGGAACATATAGTCAATGCGGTAGAAGAAAATTAAAATTTTCAATTAGCAATTTTCAATTTACAATCAATTTTCAAACATTGAGAATTAAATCATTGAAAATTCAATGAGAATTAAAAATTGAAAATTAGAAATTAAATACTATGGAAGAAGAAGTTAGAGTACGAATCGCTCCCTCGCCAACCGGTGTTTTTCATCTTGGGACAGCCAGAACTGCCCTTTTTAACTATTTATTTGCCAAATCTAAAGGCGGGCAGTTTATCGTTCGAATTGAAGATACTGACAGGGCCCGCAACAAACCAGAATATGAAAATGATATTTTAGACGGACTCAACTGGTTGGGGCTGACTTTTGATGAAGGACCAGTGGTGGAGGGCCCCTACAAACCTTACCAGCAAGGAAAACGGGTGGAAATCTATAAAAAATACACCAAAAAGCTTCTGGACGATAAAAAGGCCTATCCTTGTTTTTGTTCGCCGGAGGAATTAGAGGCCGAGCGCAAAACCCAACAAGCAGCTAAAAAACCGCCAAAATACTCAGGTAAATGCCGCAATCTTACCCCAGAGGAGCAACAAGCCCTTCAAAAACAGGGCCGCAAGCCAGCCATCAGATTTAAAGTTGAAGAAATTAATCCTGTTGAATTTAAGGATATAATCCGCGGCAAAGTTATTTTTGATCCTAAGACTTTAGGTGATTTTATCATTGAAAAATCTGATGGCATTCCCACTTTTCTCTTGGCAGGGGTGATTGATGATTTTTTGATGAAAATTAGTCATGTCATCCGGGGCGAAGAGCATATCTCCAACACTCCTCGGCAAATTCTCCTCCAACGTGCTCTTGGTTTCTCAACCCCGGAATATGCTCATTTGCCCTTGATTTTTAACAAAGACAAAAGCAAAATGTCCAAGCGCAAGGACCCGGTTTCTGTCACTCATGATTTTAAAGAAAAGGGCTATTTACCCCAAGCCTTAGTGAATTTTCTCGCTCTTTTGGGTTGGGCGCCGGCTGGTAAAAAGAAAGATGATGGCAAAATGGAATATCCTGAGATTTTTTCCCTCAAGGAGCTTGTTGAAGAATTTAATTTAGATCAAGTCCAAAAACACCCAGCCATTTTTTGGCGGGCAAAATTAGATTATCTTAATAGTTATTATATTCGTCAAATGACAGTTGGAGAGTTATCTAAAAGTGCGATGCCGTTTATAAAAAACCAAAGAGCTATTGTCAAAAATAAAGATTTATATCTTAAGGCATTGGCACTGGTCCAAACCAGATTAAAGAAACTAGATGAAATTGAGGAAGCGATTGGTTTCTTTTTTGCACAACCCGACCCCCCGGCAGAATTATTAGTTCCTAAGGGCGCTCAAATGAAGCAAATTAAAGATATTTTAGCTAAGGCAAAAGAAGAATTAGCAGAAGTTGAATTTATCAATGATAATATGGAGCGAGCGTTGCGCAGTTTAGCTGATCGGTTAAAAATAAAGGCTCATTTTGTTTTATGGCCAATACGCGTTGCTTTAACTGGAAAAGAGGCCTCACCCGGGGTCTTTGAAATATTGCTAGTTTTAGGCAAGGATGAGTCATTAAAAAGAATAGAGCTAGCCATTGGCAAATTAAATTGAAAATTGCCTGCGGCGATTTAGCGAAGCCAAATTGTAAAATTGAAAATGTTTGGCTTCGCCAAAGATTTCTTCGACGAAGTCGAACAAATTGAAAATTAATTATATGGACTATACAATTATTCAATGCATCGGAGATGGCGATAAAGGCGGCGCGCCCTATCATGTTTTGGATTTAAGCAAAGGCCTTGTAAAGAGAGGTTGGCAAGTAATTGTCATTTGTCCGCCTGGTTGGCTGGCCAAAGAATGTAGGAGTTACGGGTTAGAAGTTAGAGAAGTAGAAATTAGCGGGGCTTTTGGCAAAGAGGCTCGTCAGAAGATTGCCAAGATTTTAAAAAGTTTTGGCGATGAAAAAATCCTCCTTCACTGCCATGGCGTCAGAGCGGGGATTGCTGGCCGGTTGGCCGCCCAAAACCTGAAAATCCCAATTGTCTACACCGAGCATCTTTGGACAAAAGAGTATAAAACGTCCAGTTATTGGCGAGGTTTTTCGCAACTTTGGGTACTTAAAGTTTTAGATAAAAAGACCTGTTTGACTATTGCACCATCAAAGGCAGTGGCGGATTTTTTAATAGAAAAAAGTATTGTGCCAGAAGAGAAAATTAAAATTATTCCCCATGGCATAGAATTACCAAAACTAAGTTCCCAGCCTCAAAAAAAGACCACAGTTATTGGTACTATTGGTGCTCTTTTGCCAATAAAGGGCCAGATTTATTTAATTGAGGCACTCAAAGATCTCTCCGCTGTTTCGCTTTGGATTCTGGGTAGCGGGCCGCTGGAGGAGATATTAAAGAAAAAAATTCTTGTCAGTCGTTTGGGCGGACAGATCAAAATTTGGGAAGATGTTGAGGAAGAAGAATTTTTTCGCAGTATTGATATTTATATTCAGCCTTCTTTATCCGAATCTTTTGGCTTGGCAATGATTAAGGCGATGGCTTATAATCTTCCAGTTGTTGCTAGTGATGTTGGGGGGATGAAAGAGATTATAGAAAATGGCAAAACTGGCTTTTTAGTTGAAAGAGCTAATCCCCAAGCTTTAGCCCAAGCAATAAAAAAAATAATTGAAGATAAAAAATTAGCCAAAAAAATGGGCCAAGCGGGCAGAAAGCGTGTGGAAAAATTGTTTACATTAGATCGGATGGTTGAAGAAACAGAAGAAGTTTATTCAAATTGTATAAATCGTTAGTGTACGAACGTACGATAAGTAAATAGTGGCTGTCTGTCTTGAACAAAATCCGAACTTTTTTTCGCGAAAATCCGGACGCTG
>CAYYXM010000076.1:0-3681 GCA_964475725.1 uncultured Candidatus Saccharibacteria bacterium
AAGTAATAATCGCCCTGCGGGGCTAGTAATAGAGTAGTAAAGTAAAAAAACGGCGAAGGCCGTTTTTTTGGTTGATAAAAATAATTTTTCTTGACAAAAATAAAAAGTATACTATAATAAAATTGCCCTGTCTGAACTGCCTAAATCATTCCAGGCAACTTCGACGGGGAGCGGGCTGTACCCCCCCTTGGTCCGCAGATGGCGCGAAATATGGGTAACCATATTGTTGACCTCTGTAGAATCCGAAGGGGGCTTTTTTTATTAAATACTTCTTGACCCCGCTAAAATTCCTTCCCGCAAAATGGATTACATCCTATTATTATGAACGAAGTGAATAACAAGGTTTCCTCGCCGTAGACGACAGGTTCTTATTGCTGGATTGTCATCTACGGGGTCTGCGCCCCGTATATAAACTCGGCATGGAACACGGATGAATAATCAACGTAGAATATCCGAGTTTATTGTACGGGGCTTGACAAAATTATAAATATGGTGTATAATAAAATGTTCACAATCGAAAGATTGTGAACACAAATCTGCCCGTGTGCGATAGGTTTCCCCTCCTGCCTATCACTGCGGGCAGTTTTGTGTATAATATACTTGCAATGATAAAATTCATTCATTTTGCCGACTTACATTTGGGGATGGAAAATTATGGCAAGACCGATCCTAACACCGGCCTCAACTCCCGACTTTTTGATTTCCTCCACTCCTTTGATCAAATTATTGATTTTGCCATTAAAAATAAAGTGGACTATGTCTTTTTTGCCGGCGATGCCTACAAAAACCGGGAGCCCTCGCCAACTTACCAGCGGGCTTTAGCCGAGCGGATTTTTCGCCTTTCCCAAAATAATATCCAAACAATTTTACTTGTCGGCAACCATGACACGCCTTACCAACCACACAAAGCCAATACTTTGGATATTTTCTCGGCCTTAAAAGTGCCAAATGTACAAGTGGTACGCGAACCAAAAATCATAATCCGCCAGCTGGCGGATGACAACCTCCAAATTGCCTGCCTACCCTGGCTTTCACGGCTGCAGCTTTTAGAGGGCAAAACACCAACCGCCAGTGCCGAGAAAATGGAAGAGTTTTATCGCGAAAAACTGCAAAACATCCTTAAAGAGCTGATTAAAAAAATTGATAAAAAAAATCCATCAATGTTGCTTTTCCATGGCTCAATTGAGGGTTCAACTTACGGCTCAGAACGCAGTGTGATGCTGGGGCAAGATATAATTTTACCCAAAAATATTTTAAAAAATTCGCCTTTTTCTTATATTGCCTGTGGCCATCTTCATCAATTCCAAGAAGTACTCAAAAACCCGCCCACCATTTATTCCGGCTCAATTGAGCGAATTGATTTTGGCGAAGAAAAAGAAAAAAAGGGTTTTATCTATGGAGAAATTACAGATCACAAAATTAAATGGGATTTTATGCCACTTGCTGTCCGTCCCTTCGTAACTATAGTAGCGAAGATTAAAAACACTGATGAACCACTCGTAAAACTAAAAAAAGAAATTGATAAAAAGAAAATAAAAGATGCCGTAGTCAAGGTGGAAATTGAAGGACCAGGGGAAAAACTGTCACTCATCCGCGAGAGCATGATTATTGATCTTCTCAAGGATGCTTTTTTTATTGCCGGGATTTCCAAAAACTCAACTGATAGCCAAAAAATCACCGAGGGGTTTTCTGATACCATCACTCATACTTCCTATCATGACTGGCTGAAAACTTATTGGACGCAAAAGGGAATTGCCAAAAATAAAATTGAAAAATTAACTCAAATGATAGATGAATTGTTAGAAGAAAGCCGATAAATGTTTCAATGTTTAAATACTATAATAACTAATGAATATTTTAATGATTTAATATTTAAAACTCTTAAAAAAGAAATTTTGTTTAGTCATTATAAATTATATAACCACCTTTCTGTATAAAATTAGTCATTTAATCATTAACTAATATGATACCGATAAGATTGCGGATACAAAACTTTATGTCTTACGGCTGCCCCACTCTTTTAGATTTTTCCACTTTTCGCATTGCTTGTGTCACGGGCGACAATGGAGTAGGCAAATCTACGCTTTTGGAGGCAATCACCTGGGCTTTGTGGGAGGAGTCGCGGATTGGCGCCAAAGGTTCTGACAAACTTATTCATCAAGGGGAAGGGGAGATGGCGGCAGAATTAGTTTTTGAAACTGGCAAAAGAGTTTATCGGGTGGTACGTCAGCGAAAAAAGGGGAAATCAGCTCAATCCATGCTTATTTTTCAAATCCAAAAAGGTGATCAAAGTTGGCAGGATTTGACTGAGGCAACAATAAAAGATACTCAAAGCAAAATTAATCAAGCTCTCCATTTAAATTATGATTTATTTGTTAATTCCTCTTATCTTCGCCAGGGCCACGCTGATGAATTCACTGTCAAAACTCCCTCACAACGCAAACAAATTTTATCAGATATTTTAGGACTGCAAATTTATGACCAAATTTTGAAAAATGCCAGAGAGCGAGGGCGGGATACAAAAGCAAAACTAGAATATTTAGAAAACCAAGATCAACTTTTGAAACAAGAAATTGAATTAAAAAGTCAGGAAGAAGAAAAATTAAAAGAAATTGAAAAAAATTACTTGCAGTTAAAAAAGATGGCAGAGGCCAAAAACAAACAACTGCAAAGTTTGCAAAAAATCAAAAATCAATTCTCAATAATCTCGGAAAAAATAGAAAATGCCAGAATAAATTATAAAGAAATTGCCGATCAAATAAATATTCAAAGGCAAGAGATTGAAAATATGGAAAAAGAAGCAAAAGAAATTCATAAGCTAATAGAGGATAAAATTTCGGTCAAGAAAAAAGTAGAAGAATACAAAAGGTTAGAAGCCCAAGAAAAAATACTATCCCAAAAACAAATTGAATATCACGACCTTTCCCAGCAACTGGCGGTTATTGAGCACGAATGGTCAAAATTACAGAATGAAGCAAAACGACTTCAATCCTTAAAAATTTGCCCAACTTGTAAAAGACCCCTACCGTTAAAGGAAGCGGATAAAGTAATCCAACATTTACAAAAAGAATTTAATTCTCAATTTGGTAAGCAACAAAAAACAATCAAAAACAAATTATTAGTCCTAAAATATCAGCCAGAGCAACATCAGAAAATTAAAGAGAAAATGGAAAAGCTATACGGGGCAGTGGAAACCAGTCAACAATTTGCTCTTTTAGAAAAAGATTTAGATAATCTTTTACAAAATAAAGAAAAAGTAACTGGGGAAATAAAGAACAATTTAATAAAATTGCAAAAGATTAAAAAACAGGGGATACAACTGACCCACCAAAGTCAAAAAATTGAGCCGGATGTAAAAAAACTGGAACCGATTGAAAAGGAAGTATTTGATATGGAGGAAAATTTACAAAGACAAAGTCAAGTTTTGGGAAGCCAAAAACAGCTTATTAAAAATTTAGAAATTAAAGAAAAACAGCAAAAAAAATTAGAGGATCAAATTAAAGATTTAACTGAAAAGCAAGAGCTTTTGGGGGAGATTATTTTGGCTAGTTCTAAAGATGGTGTACCGGCAATGATTTTGGGCCATATTATCCCGGCAATTGAGGAAGAAACAAATGAACTTTTGGGTAAAATAACCGATGGCAAAATGAAGGTGGCGCTAGTAACAAAACGAACTACCCA
>CAYYXM010000077.1:0-3626 GCA_964475725.1 uncultured Candidatus Saccharibacteria bacterium
CTTCGGCATCCTCATAAGTTAAGGTTGAGGCACTGCCCCGGCCAGCGCTAAATCCTCCGCTAGTTCGCTGGGCACCGGGCATGACAATAATTAAATTCGAGCCGATGGACTGGATACTTTGGGTAATGCTATTTTTTGCTCCTTGGCCTAAGGAAATTAAAGCAATAACAGAAGCAATGCCAATGACAATGCCCAAAATTGTCAGCCCAGATCGGGCTTTGTTGCCAGCGATTGCCCAGAAGATTTCTCGCAATAAATCTTGCAGTTTCATAATTTTTCATCCTTTTCAATTTGCCCATCGCGAAGGCTAATAATCCGTTTGGCATTTTGGGCAATATCATGCTCGTGGGTAATCAAGACAATTGTTTTGCCCAGGCTGTGAAGTTTTTTAAATGTATCCATCACAATCTGACTAGTTTTGGTATCAAGGTTGCCAGTTGGCTCATCAGCTAAAATAATTTCAGGATTATTAACCAGCGCCCGGGCAATGGCCACTCTTTGCATCTGACCGCCGGAAAGTTGGTTGGAACGTTTATTAAAATGCTCTTTTTCCATATCAACATTAGCCAGTGCCTGGCGGGCAAGTTGCTCACGCTTTTCCAGGGGGACGTGGGAATAAATTAAAGGCAGATAGACGTTGCGCAAAACTGATGCCCGGGGCAAAAGATTAAAAGCCTGAAAAACAAAACCAATTTTTGTCCGGCGAAGATCTGCCAACTCGTTTTCATTAAGCTTAGAAATATCCTGACCATTGAAGTAATATTTTCCGCTCGTTAGCGTATCCAGGGCGCCAAGAATATGCATTAAGGTTGATTTACCACTTCCTGATGGCCCAATAATGGCCACAAACTCACCAGTATTAATTTTGAATGAAAGTTTGTTAACTACAGTGGTAGCTATATCGCCGGTCTGGTAAACTTTGGTAATATCCTGACATTCTATCATCTTTTATCGGCCAGGGCCGCCTCCAGTTATGCCGGGAAAGTCAAAGCCACCACCACTGGAGTTAGATCTGCTGGTTGTGCCAGTACTGGAATTAGTGCTAGTTTGGGTAACTACTGTGTCGCCCTCTTTTAGGCCGCTGGTAATTTCTGTTTGGGTATCGCTGGAAATGCCAATTTCAACGGTTTGCTGGCTGACTTTTCCATTGACCATAATCTCAACATAACGGCTATCGCCAGAAGTTTTGACGGCAGAACTGGAAATAACTAAAACGTCCTGCTTAACTTCGGTTGTTATGGTAGCAGAAACACTCATCTGCGGCTTTACTTTGGAATCCAAACTATCCAAACCAATAGTTACATTATAAGTAACCACGCCCGAGCTATTGGTGCCGGTTTGATCAATTTCCTCAACTTTGCCAGTTAGAGTTAAATCTTCAATGGCATCAAAAGTCAAACTGGCCTTTTGGTCTTTGGAAATTTTAGCAATATCAACTTCATTCACAGCCACCGAGGCCTTCAAAGAATTAAGATTTTGGATTATCATGGCCGCACTGGAAGAAGAACTGGTTGATGAAGTAGATGAACTAGAAGAGGATGAAGAAGCGCTGCTGGAACCGCCTTGGCTACTAGATGTGCCCAGCTCATCGCCATTTTTAATATTTAATGTTGTGATGGTGCCGGCAATTGGCGCAGTGACTGTCCGCTTGGCGGCATTTTCCTTTTGAGCATTATAATCGGCCAGGGCGCTGTCAACATTGACAGAGGCGGCATCAACATTTAATTGGGCGGCAGTAACTTTCTGGGCGGCCAGATTTTTTTCTTCGTCAGTAGATGTACTTTTATTTTCCACAGTTGTTTGGTTATTTTGGGCCTCCAGCAATTTGGCCTTGGCATCTTCCAAAGATTGTTTTGCCTGCAAATAACTAACATAGGATTTATTAACTGTGATATCCAAATCAGGATTATAAATGTAAAAAAGAAATTGTCCCTTTTTGACCTTGCTGCCGGACTTAACTGAAAGTTTTGTTATTGTTCCAGAAACTGACGGATTAATGGTTGTCTCTTCATCCACAATAATATTGCCGCTACCGGAAACAGAAGAAGTGATGGTTCCCTTCTCAACTGTTGCTGTTTGGTAACTGACACTACTTTTATAATGAACCTTCTTATAAACAAAATATCCCCCTACTGATAGGGCAATAATGATTATTATGGCGTAAAATTTTTTGTTCCAAATAAAGGACAATATTTTTAAAATGATATTCAACTTTTTCCTTTCTAACTATGGGCAGTTAATATTGCCCGTAGATATTTAATTGAAGGCGGGGTTGCCGGCAAAGGAGGGAGGCCGGCAACCCCTGTCCACTAACTAATTAATAATTATCCTCTATTTTAATTGTATTAGAGCAACCTGAAAAAATGCTTAAAAATTAAGAGGGCAGTTTAATGGTAAAGATACTTCCCTTGCCAGGATGGCTGGAGGCTGAAATCTCACCTTTGTGAAGATCTACTATCTGTTTGGCAATTGATAATCCCAGTCCATAACCGTCAACTTTTTCTTTAGAACGGGAAATGTCGGCCCGATAAAAGCGATTGAAAATGAAAGGCAAATCCGAAGATTTAATACCAATACCCTGATCTTTTATCCGCGCCACTGCCTGTTTTTTCTCTTTCTCAATATCAATACAAATTTTTGATTTTTGGGGACTGTATTTAATGGCATTATCAAGCAAAATAACAAAAAGTTCCTTCAAACTTTCTCTATCGCCTTGGATTTTGATTTTTTGTAAATTATTCTTAAATTCAATTGATTTTTTATTGGCTAAGTTTTCAACTTTTTCAAAGGCGCTCACCACTACTTCATCCAATAATAGCTCCTGTGAGGCCAGTTTTTCCTGCTCTTGATATTTGGCCAATTTCAAAAGGGCGCCTGACAAGGCCTCCAATTTTTCGATCTCCTCTAAATTGCTAGTTAAAAGTTTCTTGGAAGAAGCCAAATTGATATTTTTATCCCGCAAAGCTACTTCAATTTCCGCTCTTAGCGCCGCCAAAGGTGTCCGCAATTCATGAGAAGCATCAGCCGTAAAGCGGTTTTGGGCCTCCATCATTTTTTCAATTGGTCGCAGTGTGCGTTTGGCGAAAAAATAACTGCCGATGGAAGATAAAATCAAAATTAAAAGATTAAAATAAATTAAATTGCGTCTTAAATTATGGCTGCTTTCTGCCAGTTGCTGTAATCTGATTTGCTCCATCTGATCCATCGGTATTGGCACTAAAATATTGGGTGGCAGTTCGCGTAAAAATCTGTTTTGACGATTTAGGCCCCGATTGAGTTCGCTGGAAGACATTTGATATAAAGCAACGCTAAAAATAGTGCTGATTATTATTACAATCAAAACATAGAAAAGGGTTAATTTCAGATAGGCAGTTTTAAAAGTCATTCTTTCTCTATTTTCATTTATTTGATAAATCTATCTTATACCCAAAACCTCTAACTGTCTTAATTAAAGCTGCTTGATCGGGAAAGGACCGGTCAATTTTATCTCTCAAATAGCCAATAAAAACTTCCACTGTGTTAGGCAAAATATCCGCATCATAATCCCAAACATGGGCGATGATATTATCTTTGGTCAAAATCCGGCCGGCATTTCTCATCAAATACTCTAAAAGGGCAAATTCTTT
>CAYYXM010000078.1:0-3587 GCA_964475725.1 uncultured Candidatus Saccharibacteria bacterium
GGTCGCAAATCTTTAAAGAAGTCCAAGCAACAACAAGTGGGCAGGCCCAATACACTTCTTTGTCCATTGATCAAGAAAATAAAGTATCTATTACCGGAAAAACCGAAAATTACTCCAGTTTGGCAGCCTTACTAGTGGGATTAAAGAACTCTAAAAAATGGCAGGAAATAACACTGGTGTCAACTAATGTTATTGAAGAAGAAGGCAAGCAGCCAAAATTAGGTTTTTCAATCAGTTTAACCTTTGATAAGACTCAATTTTCCCTAACTCCCACCACAACAACTTCTACAGTTTCCTCCAGTGAAACAACTAATTCAGTTCCTGGCGAGGAAATTACAACTTCAACATCTGAAACTTCAACAACAGTTGTGGAAGGAGGCCAGATATGAAAAGTGGTATTTGGGGAGTTGTTTGTTTACTTCTTGTTGCTGGCGGGCTGTATTTTGCCTGGACTAATTTAGGTCAGGGGGTTGTGGAAGTCAATCAACAATTAACTAGAAAACAGGCAGAAGTTAATACCAAAAGGCAAGCAGTTGACAGTTATCGTAACTTCGCCTCTCAACTTTCAGCTGCCCAGGAGACACTATTGAAATTTGAAATTGCCTCGCCAGAAAAACCAGACCCAGAAGCTATTTTAGTTCAATTGGAGGCAATGGCTGGCAAAGCCGGGCTGACAGTGAATAATATCCAGCCGTCTTCAGCCAGCGGGGAAGAAGGCCAGACAGATTTGGTTTATGCCCTGACTGTGACTGGCTCTTTCCCCCAGATTATAGCTTTTTCCGAGATTATGGAGAAAAATATCCGACCAATTACCTTCCAGACGGTTAATATCACAGCCAGTACAGGTCAAGAAAAAGCAGGTACTAGCGGCACTTTTAATCTTATAGTTCACTATGTGCCATTTGAGAAAGCCACCAGCGAGGGGCAACCAACAGGAGAGGCGCCATCAGCAGAAACAACACAGACAACACAAGGAGGGCAACCATGAAAGGTTTGCAGGGTTTAGCAGTATTGCTTCTATTAATTACTATCGGTATTTCTGGCTTTTTATTGTATAAAGTTTTGAGGACTCCAGCCGTTTCTTTACCAACAGCCAAAGAGGTACCAGCCAATATTATTTCTGACATAGAAAAAGCAGTATCACAAGGTGAAATTAATGGCGCATTGCCTGTCCAGCCCCCGCAACTTGGCCGCGACGATCCGTTTGCCACTTATTGATGAGGAGGAAAAGATAATGGCGATTTTTGGTGGCCAAAAAAGAGGGTCTAGTTCTGCATTGCCTTTTAAATTAGGCAATATTTTGGATGTTTTAGTCCTCCAAGGCCAGATTTCTCAAGACGAGGCAATGGCAATTGCTGCCAAACATAAGAGTAGCCCCGAGATTGAGGAAGTACTCGTTTCGCGCAAATTAATAACACAGGAGGATTTAGCTAAGGCTTATGCTGTCTTTTTGGGTTTGCCTTTTACTCATTTAGTGGGTAAACATTTAACTTTAGATATTCTCAAAATTATACCTTTCCAGTTATCACAAAAATATAAATTAGTTGCTTATGACAAACAAAGCAATAAAGTATTTTTAGCCATAGGGGAACCGGCAAAATTGAAAAGGAGTTCTGAAGGCATATTACACAAATTTTCTAAAGACAAAAAGATAGAGATGGATTTAGCCGTAACAACCCAGCAAGATATTGATTATGCTCTGGCAACCTATAAGCGGCTATTGGAAGCGCCACCTCCACCACCGGTATCTTTAAAACCTTCAACAGGTTTACCTTATATCGATTTAAAGGATATGAAAATTGCGCAAGATATCTTGAATAAATTTCCAAAAGAGGTGGCAGAAAAATATCGAATGGTGGTTTTTGCTGCACCAAGGCCAAATTTATTGAAAATTGCTGTGGAAAACCCCGATAATCCTGAAACCAAAAAGATTTTAGAGTTTTTGCGTTCAAAACAACCATTATCTTTGACTCTTTACCAAACTGATAAGGGATCAATTAATCACGCCCTATTACTCTACCAACAAAAACCGGCTGTGGGGGCTAAAAGTGCCATACAACCTTTTTCCTCACCACCTCAGCCAGCAACTGTTCCTTCTTTAGGCGTGGCACCCAAACCAGTACCTCCACCTAAACCACAAATACCAAAAACTGCCCCACCCAAACCTCAACTCGTAAAACCGCCCGCCCCGATTAAACCCCCTCAACCAAAACAAGAAGTAACACAAATAGCAGAAGGAGAAATTCAAAGTTCAGAAATTGTCGGAGTAGCTATGCCAACTGAGGATATTACTGGTATGGAGGAACGCAATTTAGATAATTACCTCGGGCAAAAAGTAACGCAAGTATCCCAACTTGAACAATTGATTAAAAACGGTAATGTTCCCCAAATGTTAGCTGGGATGATTGTTTTAGCGGTATATGAAGGCGCCTCAGATATTCATATTGAACCCCACCGGGAAAAATTAACTTTGCGTTTCAGAATTGATGGAATATTAGGTGATGTTTTAATTTTACCCTTAAAATTATCACCACCACTAATATCCCGCATTAAAATTTTAGCTAAATTGAAAATTGATGAATCGCGCGTGCCCCAGGATGGCCGAATAGATGTCATTGCTTCTGGGAGAGAGATAGATTTGCGCGTTTCAACCCTGCCGACTGTTTTTGGAGAAAAAGCGGTATTGCGGATTTTAGATAAATCAAGCGGCCTAATTTCCTTAGAGCAATTAGGAGTTACAGGCAAAGGTTATGATCAGTTGATGGAAAATATTGTCAAACCCTATGGCGTTGTTTTATCGACTGGCCCGACTGGCTCAGGAAAATCAACCACTTTGTATGCCATTTTACAAAAAATTGCTACACCAAAAGTTAATGTTGTAACCCTTGAGGATCCGGTAGAATACCAAATTGAGGGAGTTAACCAGTGTCAGATTAAACCAAGGATTGGTTTTGGGTTTGCTCAAGGACTGCGTTCCATTTTGCGCCAAGATCCCAATATTATTATGGTTGGAGAAATTAGAGATAGAGAAACAGCTGAAATGGTTACTCATTCCGCATTAACTGGTCATCTTGTCTTAACCACTTTGCATACCAATGATGCGGCAGGCGCACTACCTCGACTGATTAATATGGGCATTGAACCATTTTTAATCACTTCTGCGATGAATATCATTATTGCCCAAAGACTCGTGCGAAAAATCTGTGATAAGTGTAAAATAGAAGTAAAGCTACCACCTGCTGTTGTGGAAAAGGTTAAGAAAGAGTTAGCCAATCTTAAAATTGATGTACCGATGCGTTTTTATAAAGGTAGAGGTTGCGATGCCTGTAAAGATGGTTTTAAAGGTAGAATTGGCATTTTTGAATTTTTAGAAATTACAGATAAGATTGAAGATTTAGTAGTTTCTCGAGCACCTGCTAATAGTATTAGGCAACAGGCAGTGCAAGAGGGCATGATGACAATGCTTCAAGATGGCCTTTTAAAGGTGCTGAAAGGTATTTCAACTGTTGATGAAGTATTTCGTGTCACCCAAAGGGATTAAGAAAGGTTAAAAGTTAAATGTTAAAAGGTAAAAGAGCAACTCAAAA
>CAYYXM010000079.1:0-3574 GCA_964475725.1 uncultured Candidatus Saccharibacteria bacterium
TTATGAACGAAGTGAATAACAAGGTTCTACGAGCAAAGCGAGTAGGTTCTTTTTTGCAAATTCCAGCAATCGGGATATTGCAAGAGATTAAGCGTCGGCGGACGCTTACATTACTTAATGGATTATTAGATAATTAGATAAATGGATAAATAGGGGTTTCCCAATCATCCAATCATCTATTCATCCAATTATCCTAAAGAGATTGAGCGAAGGCGGGCTTATCCTTATCATAACTTAAAATCTTCTTTTTGTAAACTACGTACAGTGTTTTCACATGTACGTAGTAAAGAAAAAACCGCCCTACCGCATTGGTTGAGGATAGGACGGTTATTAACTCTGACAGGAAGATAATTTTCCCTCTAGGGTGAGGAGCCTATGCCACAGTGATTTGAAAGAATCAATTCGTCGAGGTCTGCCGGATGCCATCAAACAATTGATATAGTCAAGGACGAGTTTTACCCGAGCAGAAACCTCACTGACATCTAAACCAACATTGAAAACAATACAAAGTTGGATTTGGGGGGACTGGGGATCTATGATTGTTTGCTCCCTCACATTTATAACCTCGTCAGCACCCAGACGGTTTATCAAAGAAGGAGTTATTAAACCCAAGACAGCATGGGCAACAATGTGAAGAAGTTTTTTAGCCTCAAGATACTGCCCAGAAGAGAGGGCAGCTTCCTCTAGATCAAAGTGACCAGAAGGACAATATCCGCAGGCTTGAGCTTCGGAAACAAAAGCAAAAAGTTCAGACATCCGTTTGGCAATGCGCCTTTGAAATTCTTGAAGATTAACGCGCTCAGGGGTATTAAACTCAACCAGCCGGCTCACTCTTGTGTAATCTTTTTCATCGGTCGGCCGAAGAATGGGCAGCTCAAAAGTTAGAATAGTCATCTCACCTTCACTAAAGGTCCCGTTGGGACGATAGGCCTCCATTTTGGGGTCCCAGGCATTGACACACGCAACAGAGACCAACCTAATCCACTTATTCATCTTCTCACCTCCTTACACAGGAAGGTCCCGCCCCGCTGAAAGCGGGGCGGGACCAGAGATTGACTCAAGCCCCCCCCTCTAACATCTGACGGACGCGATCGGCGTATGCCTTGGGAATCAACCCTTTCTTCTCCATTAGAGCAAGCGTTTCCAGAGCAACCTTTTGCTTCCCCGCCAGAACTGCCCCGACCCGCACTCCCTTGGCAGTTTTAAGGCCAGCTGCCTCTGCGGTTTTGCCCTGATGCTCAGCATGGTATATCAGCGCATCAAACAGGGCTTCACGGGGGGAGGGAAGGATAACCACTTCCCCGTTTCGCTTTCTACAGATGCAGCAGTTTGAATCGTATGACACGTGCCTCACCTTTTCGTGACGATGTCCATCCCCACCGCATTACTTACTGCCTTGCTCGTCCACTACCCTCCTTCTGGGTGGTGTTAGTCCGTTTCCCCCGTTGTCGCGAAGATTCGGAGGCGGATGCTCCTTTTTCCTTCGCTTTCTGCGTAATCCAGCGCGTCTGGCTCTGGGGAAACGTCCTTTCACTGGCATCACTCCCTCGTTAGTGATTTTGGACTGCACAGCTGGCGGATTGGGCAGATTTCCGCCAAAATGCCCCAAAAGAAGCTTTCCCCCTTTCCTCTGAGGCAAAATTGTCAAGGTAAGGGCCATTCTGGCCAATAGCTTATGGCTGATAGCTTATAGTGGAAGCCTCGTTTTGCCATTAGCCATATGCTATTAGCTATATGCTATCCCGCCATGGCGGGATTACACCACCCCAACAATTGTTGATGCCCGCTTTTTCCCGTCAAACTTCCAAACTTTCTTTTTCTCAAAGGTCACTACACCTTCTTTGACAGCATAAATTGAATCATCTCTGCCTTTTTTTACTCCCTGCCCTGGCATCCATTTTGTCCCCCGTTGGCGAATAATAATCATACCAGGTTTAATTTTTGCTCCACCAAAAATTTTAACACCCAAGCGCTTGGAAGCTGAATCCCTGCCTAATCTGGTTGAACCCTTGGCTTTAGTATGGGCCACACATCTCCTTCGTCGATGAACTTAAAACTTAAAACTAAAAAGTCAAAACTACATCTCAAAATTTAAATCTCAAAATAAAATCAAAAGTTAAAACTCAAATCTCAAAAACTAAAATAAATAATGCCCTTGGTGTAGAGATAATACTATCATAGTCCAAAAACATTTAATTGTCAAGGGGCAAGCATGTGGAAACACTGCTTGCCCCGCAGACCCCGTACATGACCCCAAAGTATTCGCTTCGCTCAACTATAGGGCAAGCGCTCCAGGAAGCATGCCCTGAACTCAAATTGAATTTGTAGTTTAGGGGAGTTGTAGCGGGGTCAAGAGCAAACCTTGTTTTACTCACCATAAATTCGTAGAATGATTATGACAAGCTATGGCAAAACAATATGCTAATTTACATACCCATAGCCATTATTCTCTGTTGGATGGACTGGGTAAAATCGACAAATTAGTCTGGAGGGCAAAAGAACTACAAATGCCTGCCCTGGCATTGACAGACCACGGAGTTTTATATGGAGCAATAGAATTCTGGCAAAAGTGTCTTGAGGCTAAGATTAAGCCAATTATTGGTGTTGAAGTTTATGTAGCGCCAAGAAAATTATCTGATAAAGATCCCCGCTTTGATACTCACCCCACTCATTTAATCTTGTTAGCAAAAAATAACCAGGGTTATCAAAATCTTTTAAAATTAGTAACAATTTCTCATCTGGAAGGATTTTATTATAAACCAAGAATAGATTTAGAAGTTTTAGCAAAATACGGCCAGGGTTTAATTGCTACTTCAGCTTGTATGCATGGGATAGTCTCCTTGCCTCTTTTACAGGATGATGGCAAAAGTGCCAAAGAAAATCTGAAAAAAATGCAAAAGATATTCGGAAAAGATTTCTATCTTGAGTTGCAATTTCATCCTGAGTCAAAAGACCAGGAAAAGGTTAATAAGGGACTTTGCAAACTTGCCAAAAGTTATAATGTGCCCTTGGTTGTGACCAATGATGTTCACTATGTCAACCAAACAGATAAAAATGCCCATGAGATCCTTTTAGCTGTTCAAACAGGCAAAGATATTGATGATGAAGAGCGGTTGTCCCTTCAAAAATATAATCTTTCCCTCCAATCTTTAGAGCAAATTTTCCAAAATACTCAAGGTTATAGTGAAAGTGAACGAAAACAGATCGACCAAGCCATAGACAATACCATCAAAATTGCCAATCAATGCAATTTAGAACTCAATCTTGGTAAGGTTATTTTGCCGGAATTTCCCCTACCCAAAGGCACAACAGCTAAAAAATATCTTGAGCAGATAGCTCTGAAAGGACTGGAGAAACGCTATAATCATAATTCCCAGGCAAAAGAACGATTAAACTATGAGCTTTCTATTATTGAAAAAACTGGCTTTGCTCCCTATTTTCTAATTGTTTCTGACTTTGTTAATTTTGCCAAAAATTCTGGGATTATAGTCGGTCCAGGCCGAGGCTCGGCTGCTGGTTCAATTGTTTCTTACTGTTTAAATATTACCAATGTTGATCCCTTAAAATATAATCT
>CAYYXM010000080.1:0-3451 GCA_964475725.1 uncultured Candidatus Saccharibacteria bacterium
TTATAGAATTATAAATTGATTATATTTGGCGGGACGCTCAGCGTCCTATTGGCTCCGCTAAGCGGAGCGGAAGGGGTGAGATTCGAACTCACGACCCGCCAAAGGCGGATAGCGGTTTTCGAGACCGCCCCGTTCAACCACTCCGGCACCCTTCCTTGGTGACTTATGGCTAATAGTGGTTTTTGCTATTTGCCATACGCCATTTGCTATTTGCTACGTCTACGGACCGTTATCTCTACTCCTCTTTTTGCTTCTTTGGTCTCTGCTGGCTTCCCCCCAGCAATCGGCGCTAAAACCGGCGCCATTGCCTTTTGATTTTTTAAAACAAAATACTGTTGGGCAACAGAGAAGATAGTGGTGACAATCCAGTATAAAGGCAGGGCTGCTGGCAGGCGGGAGGCAATAATTACAGTAAAAATCGGGAAGATGAAAAGCATCTGTTTGGAAAGCATCTGCTGCATACTATCTTTAACCTGCCCTTTTGGTCGCATTTGCCAGGCAGCGATAAACTGTAGAATTCCAGCAATGCCGGGCAGTATATACAATTTATCTTTCAGCGCCAAATCAATACCCAAAAACATTGTGTTAACAGTACCGGGGTGGGGGACAAAGGCATAGAGCAAATCGCCAAAGCGGCTGGTTGTCAGCCCTACCATGAAAACCTTATAGAGGACAACCAAAATCATCATCTGGATTAAAAGCGGCAGGCAGGAGGAAAAAGGCGAAACCCCTTCCTTTTTGTACAAATCCATTGTTGCCTTGGCTTGGGCCTGTTTATCATCCTTATACTTTTCCTTCATTTCTTCTATCTTCGGGCCCAGGGCCTGCATTTTGGCCTGGGATTTCAAGGATTTGGCGGTGGGAATCAAAAGAAGCGCCCGGACAATAGCTGTCAATAAAATTATTGCCCAACCAACGCTGTTGCCCGGCATCAGCCACACAAAAAAGATTAAAAGATTGTAAAGGGGCCGATATAAAGTTGCTTTAAGAATACTTTTTAAAAAATTCATATTATCTTACTGGGTCCATCCCGCCCTTTGCCCAAGGATTGCAGCGAAAAATCCGCCCAATGGCCAGCCAACCACCTTTTGCCACGCCATATTTATCAATCGCCTGGTAACCATATTGGCTGCATGTCGGATAGTATCGGCAAAACCCGCCAGGATAGCGCCCCCGCCAAACCCCATGATCAAAAGAGAAAGTTTTTTGATATAGTTTGATTAGTTTAAGGATAATTTTTTTAAACATTGGACTATACTTTGTTTTATTTCATCTTGAGAGGTCTTGCTGCAGTTCCAGTAAATATAGATGACGAGCCGGGCCGGTGTTTTAAGGTTGGGTAAGATTTGAGAAATTATATGATAAACCTTGCGTCTGATCACGTTTCTTTGTGTTGCTTTTTTGGCCACTTTGGCCGAAACCACAACGCTGGCTTGGCTTGCTGGTGCAGGAGAAAGCGCTACAATCTTTAACCCCCCAAAAATGGCCCTCTTCCCTTTTCTCAAAACACGCAAAACACCAGAACTAGAAAGACGTTCTTTTTTACTAAGCATAAAACAATCCTTCTCATATTTTATCTCTTTTATCTTGGTTTGTCAAAACCAATAGTGGTTTAGGTTGTTATTTTATAAAATCCAAAATCTAAAGTTCAAATGTCAAATGAAATCCAAAATCCAAAAAATTTGACATTAAAGCATTTAAGAACCTGCCTTCGGCAGAACCTTGAATCTTCACATTGTTCAGATTTAAGCATTGATTTGTCATTGGGCCTCCGGCTCGGAGAGCCTCTGGCTCGGAGAGATTTTGACATTGAGGTTTCAGTGTTTACTTATTGACAGGCTGTGGATAACTTCTCTATGATAAGAATTGCCTATGTGGAAAACTAATTATGCTACGGTAAAATATGGAGGGCAAAATGGACCAAGATAAAGTTTGGCATGTTGCGCTGGGGGAATTAGAAGTTACCCTGTCGCGGGCTAATTTTACTACCTGGTTTAGAAATACCTTTCTCGCCGAAAACAATGACGGTCATGTTGTTGTTGGTGTGCCGACGGCTTTTGCTAAGGAATGGCTGGAGAACAAATATAAAAAGGAAATTGCTAATGCCTTGCGCAATCAGGGATTAGATATTAAAACGATTATCTTTAAGGTTTTAAATAAGCAATCCCTGCCAGAGGAAGAATTGCCGCTTCCCCGGATTGTAGATACTATTTCCGCTCCGGGTGGTGAAAGATACTTCAACAATCGTTATACCTTTGAAAAGTTTGTTGTTGGCAATAACAACCGCTTGGCTTATGCCGTCTCCAAAGCAGTGGCAGAGCGGCCGGGCGAGGTCCATAATCCTTTGTTTTTATATGGTGGGGTGGGCTTGGGCAAAACCCATCTTGTCCAGGCGATTGGTAATTATATCAAAACCAATTTTCCCTCTAAAAAAGTTTTGTATTCTTCTTGCGAAGATTTTACCAATGAGTTTATCTCTTCAATTTCTAATAAAACCATGGATTCCTTTAAGAAAAAATACCGTGGGATTGATGTTTTTTTGGTTGATGATATCCAGTTTTTATCCTCAAAAGAAGGAACCCAACAGGAATTTTTTCACACCTTTAACGCCCTCCACCAATCCAACCACCAGATTGTCATTACCTCTGACCGGGTCCCCCGGGCTATCCCGGATTTAGAGGAACGACTTTCTTCCCGCTTTGGCTGGGGCATGGTGGCAGATATCCAGCCCCCAAACTTAGAAACCCGGTTGGCTATCCTTCGGGCTAAATGTGGAGAGCGCAGATGTAATTTTCAAGATGATGTGTTGGAATATATCGCCCAGAATATCCAATCAAACATTAGGGAATTAGAGGGTGCCCTTAATAGAATTGCTGCTTTTTGCCAGCTGAATAATTCTCTGCCCACCCTGGAGACAACCAAACAGGTATTAGAGAGTGTTTTGGGAACAAGGCGCGGTCAAAATCTTTCTGCTGAAAAAATTCTCAAGACCGTGGCTGATTTTTTTAATTTGCGTTGTGAGGATTTATTATCAGCCTGCCGTCAGAGAGAACTGGTATATCCACGCCAGATTACCATGTATTTAATGAGACAGGAAATGAATTTTTCTTATCCCAGGATTGGTAAAGAGTTGGGTGGAAAGGATCACACAACTATTATCCACGGGGTTGGAAAAATTAATAAAGAAATTGGAAAAAATGAAAATTTACAAAAAGATCTTTTACAAATTAAAGAGAAATTATATCTGGTTTAAATTTATCCACAGTTTTTAACAAGATTTACTTTAATATTACAATAATATATATATAAAACCGCCGTAGTAGTATTGTGGATCGCGGGGGTTAAAAGGGTAGGTGGTTGTGAGAAAGTTGTGGGAATATAGGGGGAAAGTAAAGAAAAAAGTTGAAAACTAAAACCTTTAAAAAAGAAAATAAAAAATTATTCACAAAGC
>CAYYXM010000081.1:0-3361 GCA_964475725.1 uncultured Candidatus Saccharibacteria bacterium
GACCCTCGTTGACACCTAAACCTCTTGCCTTTGCCCAACGCCGATTGCCATCCATAATAATACCGACATGTTTGGGAATATTATTTTTATCAAGTTTAGTTTTTGATTTAGCCATTTTTGGATAAAGTTTATCTTATCATCAGCGCTTGCCTTTGTCTATTTCTTTAGTCGGCCGTCTTTTCTTTTTCCCTCGCTTCAATTGACAGTCTTAAAAGAGATTGATACACTCAAACTGTGAGAAATTTGCTGGCGAAAGTTAATATTGGCGAGGAATTCTGGCTAAAAAAAGATGTTGGCATTGGTGATGAGTCTGTTTATCCCGCTTACCAAAGCATTGGCAGTTTTATTTCGGCTATTTTGCCTAATATCTATGTTATTGCCGGTGTCATTCTTTTTCTTCTGATGGTTTTTGGCGGCCTTACTTACATCAAAAGCGCAGGCAGTAGTGACGAAGAAGGTGTCAAAAAAGGCCAACAAGCCATCACTGCTGCCCTAGTTGGTTTCTTGATTATTTTTGCCAGCTATTGGATAATACAATTAATCGAAATTATTACTGGTGTTGAAATTTTTAAAAGCAATTTATGATTGATATTATCGGTCAAATCACTCCTCCTGCGCCATTTAGAAGTGGTACCGGTCAATATGGCGATGTTGCCTCAGGATTAATTCCTTTCTTTAACAACATCGTCAGACTCCTAATTGTTATTGGTGGAATCTGGGCCTTTATCAATCTTGTTCTGGCTGGTTATGGCTTTTTAAGCGCTGGCGACGATCCTAAGAAAATGACCGCCGCCTGGCAAAAAATCTGGCAATCAATGCTTGGACTTTTGTTTATTCTTGGCTCGTTTGTTTTAGCCGCTATTTTTGGTTATTTATTATTTGGTAGCCCAGGGGCCATTCTTAACCCCAAAATTTACGGCCCAGGAGCGGGCCCAGCAGGATAAAAAATGAAATTTATTTTTGCCCAAGAAAACCCCCCGCAGGAACTAGGCCAGATTGGCGGTAAAGACGGGTTTGGCCCTTGGGGCAACCTCGGCTTTTTCAATGATATTGGTCCGGCGGCTCAGGCTTTTGCCAAAATTATCTCCAATACTATTGGCGTTATGACCCTTATTGCCGGTATTTGGTTTATTTTCCAATTTGTTACTGCCGCTTTGGGCTGGATATCTGCCGGCGGCGATCCTAAAAAAATAGAAGAGGCCAGCGGCAAAATCAGAAATGCCGTTATCGGCCTGGTGGTAGTGGTCGTTGCCTATGCCCTAATGTCTTTGCTAGGCAAAATCTTGGGCTTTGATTTCTTAAGACCAGCTGCTTTAATTGAAAAATTGGGCCCAAAATGAAAAAACTATTTTTGTTCTTTACTAGCAGCTTACTTTTTTTAGTTATTGTTCTAAGTTTTCCAACTGCTAGTTTAGCTGCTGAACTGGGTGGTAAATGTTCGACTCCTAATAAATTTGATGGGTGTCAACTAGAAAATCGGGTTGTTTATTGCCAATGCTTGAATGGCACTTGGCAATATTATTCAGAAATAGAAACCGCCGCAGAGATCTATAATCCTGCTTTGAAAGAATTCGGTATTGGCTCGGGCGAGACAATCATCGCCCAAGTGATTGCCAATGCTTTAAAAATTGTTTTTTCAATCAGTGGCTTAATTCTTCTGGTTATGCTTCTAATCGGCGGTTTCCAGTGGATGACGGCCGGCGGCAATAAAGAAGCTTTGGCCAACGCCCAAAAAAGAATTTCTTCAGCCTTGATTGGTTTTGTTATTTTTATCTCGGTTTTTGCGATTATCAATTTTGTTGCTCCTGTTTTAGGACTTGAATTTTTACAAATCTTAAAAATTGAGTGGCCCACACCATGAGTATTTTTTATGCGGTTACCAGCAACATTGGCGACTATCTGAAAGGTCATCCTTGGTTGGCTATCAGTGATATCAATACTATTATTCCTGGCTTGATTAATTTAATCTTGGTAGTAGCCGGGGTTGTTTTTATCTTTCTTATTCTTACTGCTGGTATTCAATGGATGACTGCCGGTGGCGATAAAGAAGCCCTTAGTAGCGCCCAAAAAAGATTGACTTCAGCTCTAATCGGCATCACTATTGTTTTTTCTGCCTGGGCTATTATCAATTTAGTTAAAGGCTTTTTTGGTTTAGAAAAATTAAAAGGACCGGCACCGTCTGCTCAACCAACCAAAGAACAACCAAGTTCCCTGAGTGAATGCCAAAACAAGGTCTGTCGCGAGATTGATTGTAAGGCTAACTGGCATGATTTCAGGTCATTTTGTTATAAAAATTGCCGTTGCATTTGTGACGGAGACAAAAATCCTTGGGCTTACGAAAATCCGTGGGTTGAAGACGGTAAGCAATATGCTTGTTTAAATGGAACTAAAAAACCTTATTAAAAAACTTGACAATTAGTCAGACAAAAATCATAATTAATAAATCAGAAACTCTTGAAGGGAGGTGAAAAATGAAAAGATTAACTAGCTATTTAAGTAAGGCTGCTTTGGCGGGAGTAGTTTATGCTCAAGAAAAAGTAATTGATATTGCCCCACCTGAAGGCTGGGAAAACTTGGCCAATATTACTCTGCCGGGAATTGTTTCTACTCTTATTAAACTTATTCTGATAGTGGCTGCCATTATCGCTTTTATTTTTTTGGTTATTGGCGGTATTAAATGGATTACTTCAGGCGGCGACAAAGAAGCCACCTCTGGAGCTCAAAAAACAATTACTGCCGCTTTAATCGGCTTGATAATTGTTTTTGCCGCTTGGGCAATTATTAAACTATTGGAAACATTCTTTAATATTAAGATTTTATCTGAATTAAAAATCCCGCAAATTCCCCCTAGCCAATAGTTTCTTGACGGCAGGTGTTTTTTTGGTGTAAAGTCAATCTATGCAGGATCCGGCTGAAATTCAAGATATTGAAGAAATTGTTAAAATTGTCCTCAACTACGCTGTCCGCTTAGCAGGCATCGCTGTTTTTATCATGCTCCTTGTTGGCGGTTTTAAATACTTGACTGCCGGTGGTGACCCCAAAAAAGCTGAAGCCGCTCAAAAAACTATTACCTATGCTATTTTTGGCCTAGCTTTATTAATCGGCGGCTGGTTTATTCTTAAATTAATCCAGGAATTTACAGGGGTTCCGGTCACTGAATTTTCTATTATTCCCACCTCTGAACCTTAGAATGAAAAAACTGCTAACTGCCTTTTTACTTGCCTTTGCCAGCCTTTTGTTTATTTTCCCCAATTTTGTTCTAGCTCAAACTGACCTTTATCTAGAAGATGCCTTTATTTGTAATTATTTTAACATTGCTTATCGAAGCGAATCGACCGTCCCGGTCTCATCAGCCACCAAT
>CAYYXM010000082.1:0-3342 GCA_964475725.1 uncultured Candidatus Saccharibacteria bacterium
CCGTTGATGGTGTAAGTTTTGCCGTAGAAAAAGGAGAAATTTTTGGCTTTTTAGGTCCCAATGGCGCTGGCAAAACCACCACCATCCGCTGTATGATGGATTTTGTTCGACCAACTGAAGGTGAGATTGAGATTTTGGGTAAAGATGCCCAAAAAGATAGCGTTGAGTTAAAGAGAAAAATCGGCTATCTTTCTGATATGCCTCGTTTTTATAATCACTGGAGTGCAGGGAAACATCTTGCCTTTCAGCAAATTCTCCGTGGTCGCTCCCAAATCATAAATGATTTACTAAAAAAGTTTGGCCTCAATCAAAAATTAAGATTTTCCAATTTATCTTCTGGCAATAGACGGAAATTAAGCATTATTTTGGCCCTGATGAACCAGCCCCAAGTTTTGCTTTTGGATGAGCCAACTTTATCTTTAGATCCGCTTTTACAAAACGCCTTTCATTTGTATATTGAAGATTTTGCCAGAGCCGGCGGGACAGTTTTTATGTCCTCCCATAATTTATCGGAAGTGGAAAAAATCTGTGATCGCGTCGGCATCATTAAAGAAGGCAAAATGGTGGCGGTGGAAAAAATCTCTGATATGAAATTGATGAAAATGTATGATGTCAATTTTCGTGCCCAAGGAGTTGATCCGAAAATATTTAAAGATGAAAATACAGAAGTTGTTAGCCATACCGAAGGGTTGATCACACTGAAGGTAAAAGGCGACATTAATCCAATCATTAAAAAATTAGCAAAAATTGAGGTTAAAGATTTGGAGATCATCCACATCAGTTTGGAAGATACTTTTATGGAGTTTTATGAAGCTTCGCGGAATCCGGCCGAAGTCCCGATGAACATCGGGACGAAGGAGGATCGCAAATGACAAGATTAATTTGGGAGACAATCAAAGAGAAGAAATGGCCGATTATAATTTATAGTGCCTCTTCCCTTTTGCTTTTACTTTTGTATGTCGCTCTTTACCCTAGTTTACAAAGTCAAACCCAACAGTTGGGGGAGATTTTAAAAGCCATGCCAGAGAGTTTGTTAAAAGCTTTTGGTTCTGCTTCTTCGCAGCTAACGAATTTTACCTTGGAAAGTTTGCTGGCCACTAAACAATTTAGTCTGGTCTTCCAGAGTTTAGCGGCGATTTTAGCCATCACTTTTGCCGGTAATGACATTTCAGCGGAAATTGAAAAGGGGACCATTGAGTTTTTACTCTCCCAGCCAATCTCCCGGCTCAAACTCTATTTTGCCAGATTTTTATCGACAGCAATTCTTTTAACTATTTTTGCGGCAGTTTCCACCCTTTCAGTTATCCCAATGGCAGCGGCTTTTCACATTGATTATGTTGCCGCCAGTTATTATAAATTATTTTTGGTTGCTTGGTTATATTCTCTGGCAGTTTATGCCATCGCTTTTTGTTTGTCAACGATCTTTTCCCACAAGGGGTGGGTTTATGGCATCTCGGCTGGTATCATCATTGTAATGTATGTTGCTTTTCTTGTTTCGGCATTGAAAGACAATCTTGACAGCTTAAAATATATTTCCTTTTTCCATTATTTTTCGGCCGATGTTTTGTTTAGCGGGACAATTGATAAATTAGGAGTTTGGATTTTTGTTCTTACAATTGTGGTTGGCGTAGCAATCGGAGCAGTAGTTTTTAACAAACGCGATATTGCGACCTCATAAAAATGATGGAGAACTAACTGGACTTTAGGGGAAATTTTTGCTATACTTTTAATAGAGTTTTATTTTAACTTTTTACTTTTAACATTTAACATTTTATATGCCCTCGTAGTTCAATGGATAGAACGACGCCCTTCTAAGGCGTAGGTTAGAGGTTCGACTCCTCTCGGGGGCGCCACGTACAAAATCAAAGATTTTTACGTGGCTGTCGCGTTTAAATCTATGATTTATTACGCGACGCCATTAAATTTTATGCTATAATATAAAATCTGATATACTTTTAGTATGATGAAATTAACTGTGCTTGGTTCCGGCACCATGATGCCGACTAAAACTCGTAACCCTTCTGCTTTTTTAGTTGAGGCAGGCACTACCAGGATTTTGCTTGATTGTGGTCATGAAACGATTAGGCGGATGATCGATTTAAGTATTGATCCCCAATCTTTGAATGCGGTTTTTATTTCCCATTTTCATACTGATCATGCCGGTGATGCCTTCAATCTTGTTCACTCACGCTTTGTAGAAGATGCTTATAAAAAACAGCCAAGCAAAGAACTAATTTTCATTGGTCCAGAAAATATAGAAGAAAATTTTAGAAAATGGCGGACAATTTTTTGGCCAGAACCAAAAGAGGATTATCCATTAAAATTTTATAAAGGATCACAAAAAATAAAAATTGGCGAACTGATTATTGAAACTTTTCCTATTATCCATACTCAATGGTTTCAATCAGTTGGTATAAAAATACAGGCAGAGAGTAAAACCATCATTTACACCGGCGATATGGGTGGAGAAAATAAAATTGAAGATTTGGCTCTAAAAATGAAAAATGCCGATTTATTAATTACTGAAGCAACTTATGAATATCCTACCCCCAATCATTTCACGGTTGAACAATTAGAGGAACTTGTAAAAATAGCCAATATCAAAAAAGTACTGCTTGTCCATTTCCGACCGGGGCATGATGAGAAAGTGAAAATAATTTTAACTAATAAAAAGAATTTTCAGATTGCCGAAGATAGAACTACTTTGGTGATTTAAAATAACAACAGGGACTTGATTGGTGATGAGTTTTGTGGTATAGTTTTTGATATGCCTAGGTATGGAAAGGGGGCATGATGGTTGACAATCGCCTTTGTCGTCTGTGGTTATGGTTGCGATGTAGGGGGACAACGGATCCGGGAATATCTTCAGTGGGTGGCTGACTTGGTGGTCGAGTACCAGGGATATGGCTATGAAATCCTTATCGTTTCCACTGGCGGCATCACCAATCCCGCTAAGTTTCTAGGAATATCGGAGGCGGGAATGATGAGGGATTATCTAGTCAGTCTAGGATTGGATATTCAGCAGTTTCATCTTGAAGAAAAGGCGGCTACCACCGAAGAAAATCTACGCAATGCCTCCTCAATCCTGGCCGCATACCCAGAAGTGGGGATCATCTTTGTCTGTTGTGATAGCATCCGTGCCAAAAAGGTCCAATTCTTGGCCGAGCGGATTTTTCCAATCAAACTCAAACCATCAGTGGAAGGATTTGACTTTCAGCGGTCCTGGAGAGAACGCTGGCGTCAGCGCCTCTGGGCCACGCCACTAACTATCCTTGGCTGGTACTGGCCCTGGATGACCAATCTCTTAACCGCCCTCCGCCGTAAAAAGTGGGGGATGACAAA
>CAYYXM010000083.1:0-3318 GCA_964475725.1 uncultured Candidatus Saccharibacteria bacterium
CGATTTTTAAACCCCGAGCGTATTGCTCCGCCCGATATTGACCTTGATTTTCAGGATGACCGCCGAGATGAGGTTATTCGTTATATCTCCCAGAAATACGGTAAAGACCATGTTGCCCAAATCATTACTTTTGGCACCATGGCCTCCCGGGGAGCAATCAGGGACGTTGCCAGGGCAATGAGACTGTCTTACGGGGATGGCGATAAAGTGGCAAAACTGATTCCTTTTGGGCTAAACCTTGATCAAGCTCTGGCAGCTGTGCCGGATCTTTTGGAAATGTATAATTCTGACCAAAGTGTCAAGCAACTGATTGATATGGCCAAACAACTGGAAGGAGTGGCCCGCCATGCTTCAACCCATGCTGCTGGCATTGTTATTTCTTGTGAACCATTAGTTAATTACACTGCCCTCCAGCATCCACCCCAGGATGATAGCGCTGTTATCACCCAATACTCAATGTATGATATTGAAAAAATTGGCCTTTTGAAAATGGATATTTTAGGGCTGGCCAATTTGACTATTATCAAAAATGCCCTGCGCATTATCAGAAAATTAGAAAATCAGGAAATTAATATCGATCAAATCCCCCTTGATGATAAAAAAACTTTCCAGCTTTTATCAAAGGGCGAAACTGTTGGTGTTTTCCAGTTAGAATCTGAGGGCATGCGCCGGTATCTTAAAGAACTTAAACCAACTGATCTATCAGATATTATTGCTATGGTGGCTTTGTATCGGCCTGGCCCAATGGAATTAATTCCCGATTATATTGCCGGCAAACACGGCAGAAAAGAAATCATTTATTATCACCCTAAGCTTAAACCAATTTTATCTGATACTTACGGAATTGCTGTTTATCAGGAGCAGGTCCTACAAATTGCCCGGGATATAGCTGGCTTTACATTGGGAGAGGCAGATATTTTACGTAAGGCCATTGGTAAAAAAATCCAAAAACTTCTTGTCCAACAGGAGAAAAAATTTGTTGATGGGGCAGTCAAAAATGGAGTAAAAGAAAAAATTGCCCAAAGATTATTTGAATTCGTTAAACCTTTTGCCCAATATGGGTTTAACCGGGCCCATGCCGCTTGTTATGGTTTAATTGCCTATCAAACAGCTTATCTTAAAGCCCACTACCCAGCTGCCTTTTTGGCGGCACTTTTAAGCTCGGAATATAAGAATTTAGATAAAATCGCCATCGCTATAAAAGAGGCGGAACGAGTTGGTGTCAAAGTTTTACCCCCTGATATCAATGAGTCCTTTGTTGAATTTGGCGTGATCAAAGGAGAAAAAAGCTATATTCGTTTTGGCCTCATGGCAATTAAAAATGTTGGAACTGGTGTGGCAGCAGCCATTGTCCAGGAGCAGGCAGAAAATGGCCCTTATAAAAATTTTGAGGATTTCCTCCTGCGACTTGGTCCAACAGTTTTAAATAAAAAAGTGATTGAGGCCTTGGCTAAATCTGGAGCGCTGGACCAAATGGGCGAGCGCAATCAAATTCTAGCTGGAATGGAAGAAATTCTTAAATTTATTAGTTTAACTAAAAAGCATAAGGAAAATGGCCAATTGGACCTTTTTGGTGGTTTGAAAACAACTACCAGCCCCATTGAAGCGTCTTTAATCCTTCCTAAAATGGAGAAAGCCGACAAAAACCAGCGTTTGGTTTGGGAGAAAGAATTTCTAGGTATTTATCTTTCGGAGCATCCCCTCAAGGATTTTAGCCATCTACTTAAAGCCACTGCCACACCTTTGGCTTCAATTAACCACAATCATACTAATAAATCGGTCAAAGTAGCTGGTGTGATTACTAATATTAAGAAAATTAATACAAAGAACGGCCAGAATATGCTCTTTGTTCGGCTAGAGGATATGACTTCCTCAACTGAACTTTTGGTCTTTCCCAACACCTTAGCCCAGAAACCAACCATCTGGCGGATTAATAATATAATTCTGGTCAATGGCAAGGTGACAACCAAAGATGGTGAGGTCAAAATTATTGCTGATAGGGTAAAAGAGATTGGTAGGCAAGAGACACTTTTAGAGGCGCCCTCCCTACATCTTCATTTACCTAAAGCAATAACTAAAACACTGTTGCAAAATCTACAACAAATTGTTACCTCCCAACTGGGTCAAAGTAAGGTTTATTTTCATATTATCCAAAAAGATAAAGCTAAAGTTTTGCCAATTAAAACTCAAGTTCAAATTGATGGGCAACTGCTGGGAAAATTGGCAAATCTTCTTGGAAAAGATAAGGTTGAGGTCCAAGATGAATGAAGCTGTTTTTACCTTTCGGGGGCAAAAAGAAGATGAAGATATTAATTTATTTTTGCGCCAGCACCCGGCCATACTTCTCAAACCAGGTTTTTTGATCGTCTTTTTCGCAACGGTTATAATTTTAGTTTTTATTTTTTATAAGGCAAGTTATGTCTTCTTCTGGGTTAGTGTGCCGCTTGTTTCTATATCGCTTGTAATTTTTCTTTTTTCCTATTTAATTTGGCGCTTACAGGTGGCAATTCTGACAAACTATCGGGTGATTGTTATAGAACAAAGGAAAATATTTTTGCGCCGGGTATGGGAGATTGATTTAGATAAAATTGGCAATATTTCCTATAAAATGGAGGGAATTTTAGGCCATATTTTTAATTTTGGCTCCCTTCTAATCAAAAGCGCTGGAGAGGAAGTTGAGATTGCCAACATTGAAGACCCACAGAGCGTTTTGGAGAAAATTAAGCACGCCGCCAATTCTTTTTCTCCCCGTAAAGAATCAAAATTATAAGGATAATCATCGCTCCAATTAACCCATACATTGCTTGAATTTTATTGGCTGTATCAGATAAAAGGGCAACAGTTCCCAAAAGTCCAGAAACCACCCAGAAAAAAATGACAACTTGGCGAGGAGTAAAGTTCAAAGCCAAAAGTCGCTGGTGGAGATGTCTTTTGTCGGCTGCCACCAGTGATTTTTTGAGCCAAAGACGGGAGGCAACAACAAAGAAAGCATCAAAAATTGCCACTCCCAATGTTAAAAAGGCCGTTGCCACTTTTCCTCCGGAAATAATCGCCAATACAGCAATTAGATAACCTATGAAATGGCTACCAGAGTCACCCATAAATATTTTGGCCGGATAAAAATTAAAAGGCAAAAATCCCAAAAGCACCCCTGCAAAGATAATCGATAAAAGGGCAGTGGCTGGTTGATGTACGAACGGATACAAAGATAAAAAAAAGAGAATTATACCGGCTATTGCGCCAACTCCGGTGGCTAAACCGTCCAACCCATCAAGGAAATTAACAACGTTGGCGATTAAAACAATCCAAAACATGGAA
>CAYYXM010000084.1:0-3278 GCA_964475725.1 uncultured Candidatus Saccharibacteria bacterium
TCTTGTAAATCAAATAATCGGCCTCCGGCAGTAGTTTCATCTTGGCCGATCAAAGGACAAATGACAAAAGCCTGCCGATCACCTTTAATCTGATCTTTTATAAACAGATAGGCCTTTGCCCGATCATCAGGTGAAACAATTTTGGTCTCAATTTTCTGTCGGCCAATTGGCAATTGTTTAATAAGCGATAAATCTAAATCGCCGTAAAAAGAGAGGGCTAAAGTGCGGGGAATTGGTGTGGCGGTCATAGAAAGAAAGTGGGGGATTAATCCTTGTCTACTATTCATTGCTCTTTGTTTTAATTTAGCTCGCTGTTTTACTCCAAATCGATGCTGCTCATCAACAATGATTAAAGATAAATGCGGGAAATGAATATCCTCTTGTATAACAGCATGGGTACCGATAATTAAATCATTATTTGTAATTTGTTTAATTTGAGATTTTTTGTAGGAAGAAGTCAAAAGCCCAATTTTTACCCCAAAAGGGGAGAGGAGTTTTTTAACATTTTTATAATGTTGTAGGGCTAAAATTTCTGTCGGTGCCATCCAAACTGATTGGTAAGCGGCATTTTTTATAGCCAAAACTGCCATAGCCGCCACCACTGTCTTACCGCTCCCCACTTCCCCTTCCAAGAGTCGGTTCATCGGCCGAGATTGTTCTAAATCTTTTAGAATTTCCCAGGCGGATTTGCGTTGGTCATCCGTCAATTTAAACGGTAAAGAAGCGACAAACTTTTTCAAAAGTGAGATATCTAATTCAATCTTGGGGGCGCTATTTTGCTCTATTTCCTTCCGGTTTGATAAAACTTTCAAAGACAAAAGAAAAAGTTCTTCAAAGGCAAGGCGCTCACGAGCCGCTCCAAGCTTCTTAGAATTATCGGGAAAATGAATTTGCTTGATGGCCAAACGTACATCAAGTAAATTTTCTTTTTTTAAAATTTCATCTGGTAAAAATTCATTAATTTGACTAACCATATTCAAAAGCGGTTTGATAATCCGGCGCAAATTTTTACTGGTCAGCCCCTCTGTCTCGCTATAAACTGGTAAAATGGTTGCTTCACGTTCGTATGAAGGTGATTGTAATATCAATTGCTTGGTTCGGAAGTCAAATGTAACTTTGCCAGCGAAAATCCATTCTTGTCCTGGGCGTAAATTTTTGATCAAAAAGGGCTGGTTAAACCACAAAGCGCGAATTTCTCCACTTTCATCCTCCAAAACTGCTTTGGTCAGAGCCATCCAGCGCCGGGGCGAGCGTTGATTTTCAATTGTCAAGACTTTCGCGCGAATAATTGCCTGTTGGCCGGAATATAAACTGCCTCGCAGCTTGCTGCGAGGCATCCCTACGGGCAAGTTTGTTTTTAATAGGTTTTTATCCCCAAAGCAAGCTTCTGGGTATTCAACCTCTAAAAATAAATCACTAATTTTACAAGGGTGGGATAAATCATCATGTCGGCGGGGAAAATAAAAAAGAAGGTCCTCCACTTTCTCAATACCCAAATGCGATAACTTTTGAGCAAATTTAGGTCCAACTCAAACGATTTTAGAAACTGAGGTCGCCAAAGTGAGCATATTAATGTTTTTTCTTCTAGTCCTCAATCACCTTTTGATAAATGGAAACATATTTTTCAACCATTATAAATCTTTAAGATTCGTTGTGCAAGCTCCTGTATATATCCATATATTCCTCGGCCATTTTTTCCCATGAAAAATTCTTCTGTAATTCAAAACCCGATAAGGCAAGGCTGTGGCGTAATTTCTCATCTTGAACAAGTTTGGATAAAGCTAAATAGATAGATTTGTAGTTTTCTGGATTAAAGTAAAAAACACTATCTTTATACAACTCATGAAAGACCGAAATATCTGAACAGGTAACAGCTTTCCCAAGATTCATTGCTTCTAATATAGGCACCCCAAATCCTTCATATAACGATGGATAGACAACGAACTCGCTGTGTTTCATTAGTGCTGCCCTTTCATTATCATTTATATATCTTGGCGGAAAAATTGCTTCATTTTCAAGATTTTTACTTCTCAAAAAATGTAAAATTTGAAAATAAGTCCTTTTGGTCAGGTCTCTATCAAACTTCGATACAAAAACAATTTTGTGATTAACTTTCTCTTTCTTTTTTAATTCGGCAAATGCTCTGGTTAAATTTAATAGATTTTTTCTGGCAACTGCACTACCTACATAAAGAATATACTTATCGTTGATATTCATCTCTTGCTTAAGTCTTGGAAAAATCTTATCTATTTGAAAGTGGTTTGGAATTCGATCAAAACCATTGTAAATAGTACAAACTTTTTCAGGATTCAAACCGGGATAGAATTTTCGAAGTTCTTTTTTGGTGAATTCAGAAATTGTGACAATCTGATCCGCTCTATCTAAAGCAATTCTTAATGATTTTCTGTAAATCAATAACTGTATAAAACTCGATTGATCATGACCAGACAGCGGAATAAGATCGTGTATCGTAAGTACAACTTTTGACTTAACTTTTGACGGAACACCAAACCCAAATGGACTATGAAAAATATCTAAATCACATTTGTTTATAACTCTATGAAATTGGAGCTGCTCGTAAAGAAAATTTCTAAAATCTAAAAATTTATTATTAAAATAAACAGATTTGATATGAAAATTTTTATTTCTCTCTAGAGAATTAAAAACATGTTTATATTTTGCCTGCGAAAAAACAAAAATTTCTAACCCAGAAAGTTTTGAGAGTTCGTATACCAAATTCTTAACATACCCTACTAAGCCGCTACTCTTATCCGTAACATTTCTAGCATCAATACCTATATTCATTTTTTACACCTACGTAGCATAAAGCAATTTTGCGTATCCTTATTTTCTATACTTGTGATTATTGATGATATTGCGGTACAAGTTCTCATAAATTTTCTCATACCCATCAACCATTTTTTCCACGGTGAAGTTTTTCTCAACATGCTCGCGGCAAGCCCGCCGCATCGACTGATACTCTTTTTCCGGCATCTGCTCCAACAATCCAATTGCTTCTATTAACCCTTGTACGCCAGTTTTTTTCACAACCCAATTGCCTCTTTTGTCATTTTCAGAATAATTCACAACAAATCCAGTTTTTCCATCTTTAATAATCTCAGGTACCGATCCCCTAGCATAAGCAATAACTGGTGTACCAAAGGCCATTGCTTCAACAAAAACCAGCCCGAAAGGCTCTTCCCACTGAATCGGCAAAATAAAGGCCTTAGATTGGGCATAGGCCTTGACCCATCCTGAAGAACGGTATTCAACCATAC
>CAYYXM010000085.1:0-3263 GCA_964475725.1 uncultured Candidatus Saccharibacteria bacterium
TTTGCTATCCGACCTTTTAGCATCAATTATGGCAAGTGCTTGTGGTAAGCGTTTGCCTTCCTCGTGATGATCCAAAATAATTACATCAATTCCCATCCTTTGAGCCAAGCAGATTTCAGTTAAATTTGTAATTCCGCAATCAATTGTGACAAGTAATTTTATACCCTGGCGATAAATTTCTTCAACAGCATTTTTATTCAGTCCATAACCTTCCTCTCGATCTGGAATAAATACCTCGCATGGTAGTTTAAAAAATTGACAGAAATTATAAAATAAAACTGCTCCAGGAATTCCATCAGCATCAAAATCACCAAAAATGGCAATTTTTTCTTTTTCTTTTAATGCAGCAATAAATCTTTCAACTGCTTTATCCATATCTGGTAAAAGAAAAGGATTGTGAAAATCTTTCTCGTAATTGGGGGCTAAAAAAGTCTTCCAATTTTCTTTGGGAATTTTTCGATTAATTAAAATCTGTTTAATGAGATCTTTGGATTTTTGGGGATATAACTGCCAGCGCTTCATATAATTAGTGATTCAATAGTGATTACGCCCTGCGGGCTGTGATAAAATAGTGATTCGTTGATATAAATTTTGAATTTTAAATCATATTTTTGCATTTTGATTTTTGCATTTTATTTATAGTACACAAATCCTTCAATTCTTGTATCAATATACTCTTTGATTTCATCTTTATGAGCATTAATTATTTTAGCAGCTGCCTCAACTTGTGGCATGGGTTGACGCAAAGAATCCATTTTAATACGCCAGCCATTATCAAGATAAATTTCTGGCTGGAAGGTAGTTTCGCCTACAGTCACCTTTTTCATTTTAAAAGGAATCTTATTGGGCAATTCTTTCCAAACTGTCGAGATAAAATTAACAAAATCAGAACTTACTATTGCTTTTGTTAAATCAGCTGGCAAATTACGAGTATCTTCAATAATTGGCGCCCCAAAACTATCATTTATCGTTTCCAACCCGCTTAATTGATCTTTCTGGATAGGTGGAGAAACTTCCTTAAAGATCCAACCGCTCTGGGAAACTTCCCAACCTTTGCCCTGACTTTGCCAAACTAAAGATGGTTTTTTAAAGGTTAAATTAAATTTAATTGTATCGGGCAGGCCTCTAACGATTTTTATCTGATCCAAGGCTGGTTCTTTTTGACGCCACTGTAGTGTTAATTTTTGACTTCTTATATAAAAAATGTTTATACCTTTTAACTTTTCACTATCATCTTTAAATAATTCATTACCTTCACCTTCAAGGCTTACATTTTTGACTAAAAATACTGGTGAAAAAAATAAAAGATAAATTAAACCAGCCAAAAGAATTAAAAAAACAATTAATTTTGGAATAAATTTTGGCAAACGAACTGGTTGTTTTTCTTTTGGTGTTGTGGCAATAACTTTTGGAAAAACCAATTTCCCCTCCTGGCAGTTTCCCCCGACCCCCACTTAAGAGGGCTTCTCTCCGAGCCGTAGGCTCTACGAGCCGGCGGCCGCCCCTCTTAGCTCCTCTTCGCCTTCGGCGAAATATGAGGATCTCCTCAGACGGGGGAAACTTGCATTATAGTTTTAAATTTTAATTTTTATCTCCAACTGCCAACATATTCTATTTCTTCTTCTAACTCTATACCAAATTTTTCTTTAACTTTAGCTCGCAGTAAATCGATCAACTGTCTTATCTCTGTAGCATGAGCTTTACCGCCGTTGATTATAAAGTTAGCATGTTTCTTGCTAACCGCTGCTTGACCAACTTTAATTTTTTTAGCCCCAATTTGTTCTAACATCCAACCAGCTGATTTTTGAGGATCCGAGGGACTCATTGTGCCAGCTGGATTTTTAAAAATAGATCCAGCACTAAATTGCCCAAGTGGTTGATGGAGTTTGCGCCAGGTAAGTGCTTTGCTCATTCGTTCCATAATATCTTCTTTACGATTGTGTGATAGTTGTAAACAAATCGACAGTAACACTGCCCCATCTTCTTTATGAAAGCTATTGACCTGGCCTTTTAGCCGCGAAGTCCTATAACCAAATTCAAACCAACCCTGGGAGTGACGAACAATTTTCCCTTCAGTTGTCAACAAAGTTGCATATTTAACAAAGCTGCCAATTTCAGCCCCTTGTGCCCCAGCATTACCATAGAGGGCACCACCAATTGAGCCAGGAATGCCATAAAGTGATTCAATGCCCGTTAAATCATGACTAGCAGCAGCCATTATTATCTGCTGTAATAATACTCCTGAATCAACAATAATTTGGCCCCTATCTTCCATGACAACTAAATTCTGGGTTCTGTTTTCAATCCAAAGACCAGGAAAACCAAAATCAGATATTAAAATATTGCAGCCTCGTCCCATAATAAAATAGGGGATTTTCAATTTCTGCGCCAAAAGTACAACAGCAATTAATTGATCAAGAGTTTTGGCAACAAAATAATAATCTGCCACTCCTCCAACATGAAAAGAATTAATATCCTGTAAGACTTTATGTTCGACAACTTCGCCTAATTCTTCTTTTAATTTCTCAATCATTTTTAACTCCTAAAAGAGGTAAAAGAGGGCAGTTTCAACCAATGTCATTTTTGATTAATTCTTTTTCAATTTTATAAATATCACCAGCACCCATTACAATGATGATATCATTTTTTTTGGTCATACCTTTTAAAAATCGACTAATATTTTCATCTTTGCCTAAATATCTAACATCTTTTTGATATCGTCTGGTAGCAATAACCAATTGTTGAATATTTATTGTTGTTTCTTTTTCTCTGGCTGAGGCAAAAATATCAGCCAATATCACATGATCTGCCGCTTGGAAAGATTGCGCAAAATCTTGCAGTAATTTTTTTGTTCGCGAATAAGTGTGGGGCTGAAAAACAACCCATATTTTATTTTTAGGGAAAATTTTTTTGGCTGTTTCAATTGTTTTAACTATAGCTGTGGGATGGTGAGCATAATCATCAAAAACTTTTGTTCCAGTCGGGGTTTCTCCGACCAGTTGAAAGCGTCTTTCAACGCCCTTAAATTTGGGAAGTGCTCTTTTAATTGTTGGTAAGGGTACTGATAATTTAAGGGCGCAAATAATTGCCGCTGAGGCATTATCAATATTATGAGAACCAGCTACATTTAAAACAAAAGGGCCAAGTTCTTCTCTTTGATGTATTAATTTAAAAGTTGTAGCAAGAGGGGCAATCTCTTCCTCAATAATCTGCCAATCCACTGATAAAGCACGACCATATGTTTCAAATTTTCTATCAGAAAT
>CAYYXM010000086.1:0-3194 GCA_964475725.1 uncultured Candidatus Saccharibacteria bacterium
TTACGCTTTCTTTAAAGGATGGCTGCTTCTAAGCCAACCTCCTGGTTGTCTGAGCTGTCTCACTTCCTTTTCCACTGAGATCCTTTTAGGGACCTTAGCCGACGATCTGGGTTGTTTCCCTTTTGACCCTGAAGCTTAGCCCTCAGGGACTGACTACTTCGCACTAACACTTGGTATTCGGAGTTTGATTGACATCTCCGACTTGCGTCGGAGAACATCATCCAGTGCTCTACCCCCAAGCTTTTACGAAGCGCTATACCTAAATATATTTCGGGGAGAACCAGCTATTGCCGAGTTCGATAGGCATTTTACCCCTATCCACAGTTCATCCCAAGCATTTGTAACTGCCACGGGTTCGGGCCTCCGTCGCCATTTCTGGCGACCTCACCCTGACCATGGATAGATCACTCGGTTTCGGGTCTAGTGTGTGCGACTGACGCCCAATTAGGACTCGGTTTCCCTACGCCTACCCCCGCACTTTGGCCCGACGTGTAACACGAATGAATAATTCGACGTGAAACATTCGAGACAAAGTGCGAGGTTAAGCTTGCCACACACAGCTAACTCGTTGGCTCATTCTTCAAAAGGCACGCCATCACCACGCTCCGCGTGGAAACTCTAAATTCTAAGCACTAAACTCTAAACAAATTCGAAATTCTAATGTTCTAAATTCCAAACATTTTGAATTTGGGATTTGAAATTTAGATATTGTTTAGGATTTAGGATTTCGGATTTAGGATTTCTATGCGAAGCATGGCTCTGACTCTTTGTAGGTAAATGGTTTCAGGTACTATTTCACTCCCCTTCCCGGGGTACTTTTCACCTTTCCCTCGCGGTACTCGTTCACTATCGGTGAGAGGTAGTATTTAGCCTTGGATGGTGATCCACCCTCGCATCTTGCGATGCTTCTTCCCACCAGGTTTCACGTGCCTGGTAGTACTTTCTATCCCGATAAAATATCGGGACGAATTGGAGATAAAAAGTTCACTTTTCGGTTACAGGGCTGTTACCTTCTATGGCGGCCCTTTCCAGGTTCCTTCACCTAAGAAAACTTCATAGAGCTCCAATCAAGGCTGTTCCCTTTTCGCTCGCCGCTACTAGGGGAATCTCGTTTGATGTCTTTTCCTCTGGGTACTAAGATGTTTCAATTCCCCAGGTTCCCATCCCGACTCGCTTAAAGCGAATCGGGATGACGCTGGTTTACAGCGTCGGGTTACCCCATTCGGAAATCCTCGGTTCAAAGGATGTTTGGCTCCTTCCCGAGGCTTATCGCAGCCTACCACGTCCTTCATCGGCTACCTCTCCCAAGGCATCCACCATTTACCCTTGTTGGCATTCTTTTGGCCATTCCACCCGATTGGTGGAAGAGGGCCAACTAATAGAGGATTGAATACGTAAATTGTCAAAGGACAATTCATTTAGGCTCGCGCCTAGATGAGACAAGTAAGGAACAAAAAACCGCTTGGTATAAGCGGCTCACAAAAGAAAAACTTTGTGTAAAAATGCGTTTTAGCCGCTTACCCCCCTTCTGATTGTTGTATGGTTGAACATATAAATATTCCTCGACTTATCCACAACTTTATTCTATCAAAATTAAATACTGTCTGTCAAGACCTTAATTAGAATTGACACACAAAAATTGCGTAAATGCCCCTCCGCCACACCGTAATATTAAATATCATCTGTGGCGTCCCGCTAAGCGAAATCTATTTGGCGAAGAGGAATAATCACCTAATTCGCCAAGAGATTGAGCGCTGTGGGACTTCCCCAATCAATTTACTCGGAGAGATCTTTTTTAATCTTTCCTATGATTTCAGCTGCTACATCTTTGCTACCCAAACCAAAAGCAATACCGCCGGCAATAACCAAAAAGGCAATTAAGCCTGTAAAAAGAGTCGAGAAAAGATAGGCAGCAATTTGAAGCTGGATCAAAACAGCAATAAAGGTAAAGACGATAACAGCATAACGGGCGATACTGCCGATCATTTTTCCATGACCCAAATTAGCGGCTTTGACAGAAGCTGTAATGACATTGCCAAGGAAAAAGGCCAAAATCACGCCCAAAAGCATTATGGCAACTGCTCCCACAACCTCTGGCACATAACCTGAAATGCTGGTTAGAAAAGCGGAAACGGCCGGGATTTTCAAGACATCAATTGCAGCGATAAAAGCCACCAGATACAAAATCCATTTAACCATGGCGGCAATTAGCCCAACTGTATCGTGCTTGATCTCTGCCTTTTGCAAAAGATCTTCCAGTTTAACTATCTTAAATAAAGCCGGCAGTTGCACTGCTCGCAAAACCTTATCGACAGCCCAGGCCAAAATAATGGCCACCAGCCATCCAACAACAAATATTATTAAGGCAGCAACTATATTAGGAATGAAATTGGCTAATCCCTGCAAGATATTGGTTAGGGAATCATTAACAGCGTTTACTAAATCAGTCCACATTTTGCCTCCGCAACACCTAAATTGAATACATGGTAGACCGACCACCCTCAATCTTCTCTAAAAGGCAGGTTGGGGGGCTACCTCCTCTGCCCCATTCTCTACACAAAGACCAATATCTGTCAAGAATGCTCTGTGGATAGTGTGGTAAAATTAAAGCAATGGATAAGAGTGAAAAACTGCGTCAAGAAATCACAGAGCGGGTAAAAATCCTCCACCAAATTATAAATTTGGCAATATTGCTAATCGTTTTTGCCCTCTGTTTTATTGTCTTTTTATATCAACAAAAGGCAACAGAGGAACAAATTGGGCTTTTCATTTTATTACAACCTGTAATTTTTGCCTTTTTAACCTTCAATTACCAAGCCAACCAGATGACATTGGAGGGTTTGGCAAAATATCTTAAAGAGGAAGGATGGGAATCTTTTTATGGCCAATATAAAAAAGGCCGCCGGCTGACCAGTTTTTTGAAGGTTTTGCCACTGGTTGCCCCCCAATTTGTGCCTCTTGCTATCTGGCCTTTTTTTGTTGGGTTTTATCAGTTTTATTGGCTAATAATAATTGATTTAGTGCTTTTTCTTTTAGTTCTCATCAATTTTAGGTATAAGTTTCAAAAATAAATGGTGGACTATTCTTAAATTAGCTCGGACGATTTTCGCCCCCTGCGGCGAAAACAAACCCCCGTGATTTTTGCGGCTCGCCCGCAAGCGGGCTCGCCGCGTTCTTTGACAATTTCAAGTTTT
>CAYYXM010000087.1:0-2936 GCA_964475725.1 uncultured Candidatus Saccharibacteria bacterium
ATTGGTTTAGGTTCTTGGGGAGTAGATGGGGACTGGTCGAAAAGACCCAAATCATTGACGATAGGCTGTTTGTGGATTTCTGACTGTGGACATTCATAGCAGCCTGTCAGGGGGTTGTCTTTCATCTCTGTGTGGACATCCCTTTTTAGACACTCCAGACAGAAGACTATCCTCTCTGGCCTCATTCTTTTTTCTCCCTGTAGCGCCTCCTCAGTTCGCCTCCGCAAGCAAAACAATGTTTGACCTGTACTGTTTGGGCCTTATGGGACTTGTCGCGGACTGTCAGCATCCAGCGTGTGCCCTTCAGCTGAAGATGGCCTTGACTGAAAAGCGTCTGGGTGGCGTGGCAACCGCATGGCGACACAAGGGTGAAGGGAACCAAGATGCAGTGGGCAAACTCTTCCTTCCCAGCAGCTGAAGTTAGCTTTAGGTAGTAGTGGATTTTACTCAAAGCTTCTTCAAGTTGTTTGATACTGCGGTGGCCGGCGATTGGGAAGGGATTGGCTACCCCTTTGGCAGTCTTGGAGAATCTTGAGACGATTGTCGCTTTGAAATGACCGTGAAGCTTTTCAATGCAGATGATGCGTCTGCCAAACTCGGCGGGAGGCAAGATGTAGTAGGCAATCAGATCGCCTTCGCTATTGCATCTTGCAAAGGCACAGTCCAGACAGATCTTGCTCGGCAATCGGTGATTAGACAATCACCTCACCCCTTTCTATTCAGACACACTTTTGATTTTAGCAGATTATTTGCCAAAGTCAAGAGAAAGTAGTAAAGTAATAGAGTAATAAAGTAGTAAAGTAATAATCGCCCCCAAGGGGCTAGTAATAGAGTACTTTACTATTAACGAAGTGATTAATACTAGCGCAGCGTTTATTACTTTAATGCTAACAAAAAGTAATAGAGTATGACAAAAATTTCCAAACAGGAGATTGACCATTTAGCCCAACTGGCGCGTTTAGAACTCTCGCCAGCCGAAAAAGCCCTCTACCGTCAGCATTTGGCGGAGATTTTGGGTTATGTTGAAAAAGTCCAGAAAGTAAAAGATACAGAAAAAACCAAACCAGCGCTGAAAAATGTGGTTTCTGCTGACAAAGTTGAGGAAAGCAAGGCCAAAGCAGAGGATTTGCTGGCTGGGGCGCCGGAAAAACAGGATGGTTATATCAAAGTCCGGGCGATTTTATAATTCGGCTATCGCCGAAAAACAGATGATTGGATAATCAGATGATCGGGGGAACCTCTATTCATCTATTTATCTAATCATCTAATAATCTAAGGAATATATGAGCAGTTTGACTTTAAAACAAATCATTGATGGGCTTAAAGGCGGCAGTTTCACCTCTTTACAATTGACCAAAGATTATTTAGAGGCGGCAGATAAAAATAAAGATCTCAATAGTTATATCACCCTCTTGGATCGGCTGGCCCTACAGCAAGCTCAAAAGTCAGACAGCCGCCGCAAAACTGGCAAAACATTGTCAGAGCTGGATGGCGTCCCTTTGGCTATTAAGGATAATATAATGATAAGCGGCTATCGCACTACTGCTGGTTCTAAAATTTTAGAGGATTTTACTGCCCCTTATGATGCTAGTGTGATTGAAGCTTTAAAAAAGGCCGGCGTGGTCTTTTTAGGCAAGACCAATATGGATGAATTTGCCATGGGTTCATCTACGGAAACTTCCTTTTTTGGACCGACGAAAAATCCCCATGATACAGAGCGGGTGCCCGGCGGTTCATCCGGCGGCAGCGCGGCCGCTGTGGCTAGCCATTTGGCCCCAGCCGCCTTGGGTTCTGACACGGGCGGCTCCATTCGCCAGCCAGCCAGTTTTTGTGGGGTGGTTGGCCTAAAACCGACTTATGGCCGGGTTTCCCGTTATGGTCTAATTGCTATGGCTTCCTCTTTGGATCAAATCGGCCCCTTTGGCCAAACCGTGGAGGATACAGCTATACTTTTAAATCACATAGTCGGTCAGGATAAAATGGACTCCACCAGCTTGCCTGCCTCGCCTGTCTCGTTTGGCCCGTCTCGACTCGGTCGATCCGAGGCGGACGCGAGCCAAGGCGGACCGCCAGGCGGGCCAAAAACCGCCGAAGATTTTACAGGTCTTTTGGATAAAGGCGTTAAGGGGCTAAAAATTGCTTGTCTCAAAGCCCAACCCGAAAAAGATGACGGCACTTTCAAGATTTTCCACCAGATCATTGAAAAACTAAAAAAACAGGGGGCAGAAGTAATAGAAGTAGATTTGGATAAACTTTTGGATTTGGCTCTGGCTTGTTATTACATTATTGTGCCGGCCGAGGTTTCTTCCAATATGGCCAGATATGATGGCATCAAATACGGATATTCCGTCATTCATGATTCCAAATTCAAAATTCACAGCTTACTGGATGTTTACCTGAAGAGTAGGGCAGAAGGATTGGGCGCTGAAGTTAAAAGAAGAATAATTCTGGGTACTTACGTTTTATCTTCTGGCTATTACGATGCCTATTACAAATCCGCTCAGAAGGCGCGGGATTGGATCAAGGGTGAATTTGCCAAAATCTTTGAAAAATATGATGTAATATTGACTCCTACCTCACCGACTGTTGCCTTTAAACTAAAGGAAAAATTGGCTGATCCCTTAACGATGTATTTATCAGATATTTTCACAGTGCCGATAAATATTGCTTCTTTGCCGGCGGTTTCAGTGCCGGGCGGTAAAGTGGGCCCGCCTGGCGGCGAGGCAGGTAATCTGCCGGTGGGCATTCAAGTGATTGGGAGAGAGTTGGATGAAGGAAAGATTTTACAGGTTGGGGCGGAAATAGAAAGAGTAAGATGAGTAATAGAGCAATAGAGTAATAATCGCCCTGCGGGGCTAGTAATAGAGTAATACTTTAATACTAACGAAGTGATTAATACTAGCGCAGCGTTTGTTACTTTAATGCTGACAAAAAGT
>CAYYXM010000088.1:0-2909 GCA_964475725.1 uncultured Candidatus Saccharibacteria bacterium
CAAAAAAACGGATACTGATGATCTGGCAACAGGGAGCATCTTCGCGCTCCAAATCCATGGCCGGATCCCAAAGACTAAGTTGGTAGTCCCGGCCAGAAATTCTGCCTTTGGTTTTCCAGTCATTGACGATTTTTTGAATTAGCCGCTGAACTTGGTTGTATCTCGTATATCGTTCGTGATAGGTGTAATCCCAGTCCAAACCGACTCGATAGTCGCCAATGCCATAAAGCACTTCCAGTCGGTATTTTTCAATCCCGGCTTCATTATCGCAAACTCCGGGCGTAAAAATCCTCGGCTCGGCAAACGGCTCCTCTACCACCACTGTGATATTGGCATCATAGCCTAAAGGATATCCTTCCTGATGTTTAGGAGTTCTGGCTCTCACACCTTTTTGCCAGCAAAAAAGGACAGCATTGAATTGAGCTTCGGCAATTGTTCTGCCTCGTACTAAACCAACTGGCAACAGAGAAGGAATAAAGGCAAAATCGCTAACTTCAATCCCTGGAATTACGACCTCTCCCATCTCCCTTTCCTCCTTTAGCGACACCAAATGTTGTCGCGCATACCCCGTTCCATCTGAGATAAGGTATCGTTTAAGTCCTTGACGACATCTTCTCGCCTGGCGCGCAGTACCTCTACCATCCGCCTCGTGTAACAAAAGTGAAGTGGTACTTTGCCATCTTGGGGTTTGGTGATGGCTTGGTAGATGGACTTGGTTGCCCTGACTGTTGGGTCATAATCCGGATTTTCAATAAAAAAGGTGTTGTCAGCATCTTCAGGTTGAGGCACAGCAAACTTTATGCCTTGCCTTTCAATTTCGGCAATTTCCTCAGGCGTCAAAAGCTCCCGAGCCGACTCCTCAAGGAATAGGGCTCTGCGACAAAGTGTGGCAAAATTGGACATCATCACTTCCCCCTTTCTGAAAAAGGCGCTTAGTTTTCAAGTTGCGCCCCATAAAAACATTTTGCCATTATTAAAATACGTTGTCAACTCTTTCAATAAAACATGATAAAATACAAACAGAATGGGAAAAGTAATTTCTTTCAATCGTCGGGCCTTCCACGATTGGGATATCAAGGAGAAAATTGAGGCGGGGATTGTTTTGACCGGCGCAGAAATTAAATCCATCCGGGCCGGCAAAGTCAGTTTAAAGGCCTCTTTTGCTAAAATTTTAATTCATGGCAAAAAACCAGAGGCTTTTTTGATAAATATGAATATCGGTGATGTGAGTAACGGCGATAGAACGCGCAAATTGCTTTTACACGCTGCCCAGATTAATCGGTTGTTGGGCCAACTTCAACAAAAAGGTTATTCACTTATCCCTTTACAGCTTTATTTGAAAAAAGGCCGCGCCAAGATAGAATTGGGAGTTGGAAAAGCCAAAAAAATGTATGAAAAACGGGAAGCCCTCAAGCGCCGCGATATTGAACGTGATATCCAAAGAGAAATGAGAGGCAAAGAATAGCCCGGGATTTCCCGGGCGCCCCTTTTCTTATCCTTCTTTATTTCCTTCTTCATTCTTCATTATTTCCTTCTTCATTCTTCATTATTTCCTTCTTCGTTTTATCTTTGTATGTCTTGGTTTTGCATCACTTCTGGGCATATGCCTAAAAGTGCAACATTTCTTCTTCTTCCGCTGTTAGACGTTTAGACGTATAGATATATTGAACGTGTTTGACACCTTATATTTTTACTACCTTAAATTAAAAACTTTTTTATATTTTTCCTCATCGTCAATCTTCTCCGCGACGACTAATTGCACATAATCTCCAATCTCATAAACTTCTTTAATAAAATCGATTTCTTTTTCGCAGGGATACGGATACAACCACACACTTTTTTGAAGTTTATAAAAACCCAAGTTTTTTAATTTTTCGCGCAAAATTTCTCTCGCTAATTTTCTATTAACCGGAATATCAAAAATGACTAATCGCCATTTTTGATCCCAAATATCTGGTCGTGGAATTTTCAGGTTTTCTATTTGATATTTTAAAACACGAGTTTTGCCTTTTTCCGTTATTTTCACAACTGTCATGCCTTTTTCCTCACCAATTGACACTAACTTTTGTTTTCGAAGTCGATAAAGTGCATTTCTAACAGATTGCGATTTATAGCGACGCAATCTTTTGTCTTTTTGAGTGAATAACTTTAACATTAAAGTTGCATTGGGAGCGATAATTCCCAAAGTTAAAACAGCTGCGGCACCAAGAAGAAGTAAAATCGTCTTTCCAATTGTTTCAATTCTTTCTCGTTGCATAATTTAATTTTATCATCAGTTTGTGGCATAGGCAAAAAAGTGAGTTAGATTTTATGCTTCCCGTTTTGTCTCTATACTTCTCATTTTGTCTATGTTCCTCATTCTTATTATGCTTCTCATTTAGATTGATTTATTGAATTGAATTATTAACTTGAGATTATTTTTATTGGCTTGACAAAAGAGGAATTTCAATATATAATCAATCATAGTGGGGGCCATATGGATTCGACGGTATCTTGAAAGATTGTATGGCAGGCCGAGCAAGCTTGTTTGCCTCGTTAATCCAATAAGCAATCTCAAATTTGCCAACAAGCAATTTGAACCTGCCCTCGCTTAATTGCGAGAGCCGTCCGCTTTGCTGCTGATTGGCCGACAGAGATCGGGCGTAATAAGCCAATCAAACCTTCGTACCTTTTAACCTATTAAAGCCTGTAAACCATCAATCTGGATAAATATCGGACGGGGGTCCGATTCCCCCTGGCTCCACCATCAAAAAATCACCCGCGTAAGGGTGATTTTTTGTGGAGACAACGGGGTTGAGAACCCCTGAGTGAAAACCTAACGAATGAGAAAATGGTATGAAAAGCAAAATTAATAGCAAAAGATAAACTTGTGTAGCACGATAGCGGTGAAATTCCCCTTGGCTCCCTTT
>CAYYXM010000089.1:0-2860 GCA_964475725.1 uncultured Candidatus Saccharibacteria bacterium
GCCGCAAAAGCGTTGTCAGCATCCGAATGGTGGTGGTTTTGCCAGCGCCATTGGGACCCAAAAAACCAAAAATCTCCCCTTTTTTAATAGCAAAACTAACATTATCGACAGCAGTAAACTTGCCGAATTTTTTGGTTAGATTTCGAACTTCAATAAGATTGTTATTGGTCTCATTATTGACCATTAGTTACCCTCTTGGAGATCTTTTTGATTTGCGTTAGATGAGCGGCAAATTTTTGGGAAATCCGTTCTAAAAACTTTTCCATTTTATCCGCTCTCATCATATGCAAAACTTCCCGGTGACCAAAAAATAAAAGTTTAGTACCGGGTTTGATATCGGAATTTTTTCGCGCCCCAACAGGAATAACCACCTGTCCGCGCTCTCCTACTGTGGCAGTGCCATAGAAATTGTCTTTAAGAAATCTCATACTTTTCATACTATTCATACTTTAGAACAATGTCAAATTTTTGTCAAGCCCCGTACAATAAACTCAGATATTCCACTCGGATTATGGAGCACTCTAATAAATGCTCGATCGAGCTTAGCTCAATGCATCCGTGTTCCATGCCGAGTTTATATACGGGGCGCAGACCCCGTTAATTGCGCTTCTTAAAGTAGAGGATGTAATCCCTTTTTAAGAAAGCAATTTTACGGGGTCAAGAACTGCAACAGCAGAAGAAGGTTTTCTAGCGGGGTCAAGTGGATTTTTAGAGATCTATTTAATTTTGGCGAAAAGATGAGTATCTAAAAACTTTTTATTTTTTAAAACATTCTTCTTTAAAATCCCTTCTAATTGATAGCCGTTTTTCTCCAAAACTCTCATTGAGGCCTTATTGAAAGGAAAAGCATGGCCATAAATTCTCACCAAACCCAATTTTTCTTGGCCGTATTTAGTAACAAGAGAAATTGCTTGCGTCATTATGCCTTTTCCCCAAAATTTTTCTCCCAGCCAATAGCCAATTTCAGCCTTGTGTTTTGTAATATTAGTCAACCCAATAGCTCCGACGACTTGATCGCCAATAACAATGCCAAAATTAAATTTTTTGGGTCTTTTCTTTTTGTATTCTGGTAAATTATCTTTAACCCATTTGACGGCATCTTTTAATTTATAAGGGTAAGGAATTTCTAAAACAGCATCGGCTATTTTCGGATTATTAACATGCTTAAAGATTGCTGGCTCATCACCCTTTTTTAAAGGTCTTAAAATAAACAGTTTTGTTTTAATAATATCCTGCATTTTATAATATTATACCTTTCATTTATAATAAAGAAAAGATGATTAAATATTTTAGATATATATTTTTGAAAAAGAAGCTGGGCGGTTGGTAATTTTAATAGCGGGAGAGAACAAAGGCGATTAAAAAGCCAAAAACTGTTACCAAACCAATTGTAAAACCACCTTCTTCATAGGCCTCGGGCATCATTGTATCAGCCAGCATGGCTAAAATGGCACCAGCAGCAAAAGCCTCAAGAATGCCGATGGTGTTGGGATTGATGTCGTGAAGAAAAACAAAACTTCCAATGGCAATCAGGGCAGAAAGTGTACCAACTATTGCCCACATCAAATAGATTTTACCCCTACTAAAACCTTCTTTTTGTAAACCGGGTAAAGAAGAAATGCTCTCAGGAAAGTTGGTTAAAACAATGGCTACCAATAGTAGCAATCCTTTTCCCCCGCCGGTAAACAAAGAAATGCCCAAGGCAATTGATTCAGGAATACCGTCCAATATCGCTCCCAGCGTTATGACCTTGCCATTGGATTGATCGGCAGATGCTAAAAATTGCCGTCTTTTGTGCCGTCGGCCGCCAGTAAGATGCAAAAGATAATCACCCAAAATAAAAACTATCCCGCCCCCTAAAAAACCCAAAATCACCGCATCAAATCCACCGTGCTTGAAGGCCTCCTCCATTAATCCAAAAGTTAGAGCACAAATTAAAACACCAGAGCCAAAGGCCATAAAAGCAGCAATTATCTTCTGCTTAAATTTAAAAATTAAACCGACTAAAGCACCGGCCAAAAGGGAAAAACCGGCAACAAAAGAGTATAAAATTATCGTATTCATGAAAAATTTTTATTTATTGCAAGGTTTAACGGGCGCAGGAGCAGAAGGATTGCCATGTTTTACCCAGGTGCCATTTTGACAAAGCCAGGTATCTTCTGGGGTTTGCAAACGAATGGCTATTATTGCCATAACTATTACCGCGATGGATGCTAAAATAATTAAAGCAATCTTTTTCATATAATTTCCTAATTATATTTTGACCGATTTTGTATATAATTACAATATTGACAATCTTCCCCTGATTTTGGTATCTCATTTTGCTTAAGACACGTTCGTACATCAACGATTGTTTTACTAATCCATTTATCGCTACCCTCGTAGGCAATAATTTCCACATTAAACTCTAACTTTCCGTCAAAGGCCTCTTTATCTCTCCTACCATTGCAAAAAACAAAATAGGCAGTATCAGAAACCTTGAAACCATTTTGGCGCAAAAGCCATTGATAAAATTCGGCTTGTTTTTTATAACCTTGTTTATATTGATCTTCAAGAGAAATTTTTTTAGTGGTACTGGTTGATTTGTAATCAACGACATAAAGTTCTTTTTGGGGATTTTGCCAAAGATCATCAATGGCACCAAATAGAATAAAATTGGTTTTGGGTTCATGGTAACGAATACCTCTGAAGGTATTACGCCACTCATCAATTTTTTCATGAGCCAAAGGAATAGCATCAATGTGATATTCTTTCATCAAAGGATGGGGGTTGCCTTTGGCTCGATGAATATCAAATTCTTTTTTCAAAAGTTCGTCAACGGCGGAGTTGAAGGTAAAAGCCGGCATTGATGGCCGGGAAA
>CAYYXM010000090.1:0-2851 GCA_964475725.1 uncultured Candidatus Saccharibacteria bacterium
TGAAACTTTACCAGAAGCTGATCATAACTTTATCGTCGGCCAAGAGAATCCCAAATTTTATTTCTTAAATCTTTAGGATTCTCTTGGCCGACGATAAAGTTATGATCAGCTTCTGGTAAAGTTTCAAAAAAGGCAGCTTGTTTGGCATTTTCATTAGTTTGGGTTTTCCAGCGCCGGGCAACATCTGACAATATCCCTGATCCGATAAAAACTGGAATTTTATTGACTAAATTTTTAGCAATTTGTTTAGCAAGATTTTCGCTAGAGGCTACCTGGGGCCCAATTTTATTCCTAAAGCCTTTCATCAAAAGTAAGGACTCTCGAATTTTATCCTGATCAATGTCAAATTGCCCAATTTTTTCCAAAAACATCAAAACTGATGTAAAAAGATAACCTAAAGCGGCCCGCGGCTGTGCGCCGTAATTGATTTTATAAACCGGCGCCTTATAGCGAGTGGCAATAGAACCAATTTTTCCCCCGCATGTTGCCACAACAATTTTTGCTCCTTTTTCTGCCGCCTGGATAAATCCTGTTAGGGTTTCTTCTGTATTGCCAGAGTAGGAGACAGCAATAACCAAACTTTCCCTACTAACAAAACGCGGTACCTCATAATCTCGGTGAACGAAAATAGGCAGGCGAGCCTCTTTAGCCAAACTGGCCACTAATGCCCCACCAATGGCACTGCCGCCCATCCCTAAAATCACAATGTTTTTAGCATTGATATAGGTAGAAGGTAGGGGAAATTTCTTGAGTTGATCATAAGCCGTAGCAATTTGATCAGGCAAATCTAAAATATTGGAGAGCATATTAGATTTATCATAAAGACGATAACTTTCTGGGCTATCTAAAGAAAACATCAAACTCCTTTAGTCCAATTGTAGCATAAAGTTTTTTTTAAAAAAAGTGGTGTTTGCTCGATTCCGCTCGAACTTTTTTCGAGCAAACACTCTGATGTTTGCGCCGCCGACCGACCTGTCCCGAGTATTCCCGAGGGATGATGAGGGAGGCGGCGCATATACCAATAGTCCCCACACCGATACTCCCGCTTCGCGGGAGAGCAGGCGTTGGCAAAAATTCCTTCCCCACACCCCTTCCTTTTTGCCTGCCCCGTAGCAAGCTGACGCTTTGCTACTGGGGCCCGCCTGCTGAATTTGGGCGGGGCGGAAAGTTAAAGACAAAAAACCAAGCAGAAGAAGAAAACGAGGAGAAGAACGTTTGCCCCACCCCACCCGTGCGCGCGTAAGACTCCCTTAAAGGGACAGTCGTATCCCATATATGCTAACTATAGTATGTAGAACTATAATTAGCAAGTGCTATATTAAAAACAGATATGAAACAAATCATTTTAATAAAATTTGGTAAAAAAGTGAGCGAAGAACGGCAAAGGCAGGGCTTGTCTCAAGAACAATTAGCAGCTAAAGCCGGTGTTCACCGGACTTATATTGGAATGATCGAAAGAGCGGAAAAAAATATCACGCTAGAAAATATTGAAAAAATAGCGAAAGCTTTAGATTTGAATTTATCTGAGTTTTTTAAGGATTTTAAATGAAAACAGATTTTGATAAATTCTTAGAAAAATTTGTAGAAAGTTTTCATAAAAGTAATTCGCGAATTAGCGATCTGCTTTGTAATATATTTTCGATGAGAGTGATTGGAAATAAAACACATGGCGATCTAGCAGAAATCGCTTTGACAGAGTATATAAATGATTTTGTAGATGGATATGAGGCAAAACACACCGGTAAAGAAAAGTTTAGAGCGAAAGAATTTGAAGAAGATATTCGAGTAACCGACAAGAACAATGGAAAACAAATTCCGATTAGTATTAAAACTTATGGCTTCGGACCATTGCAGTTATCTACAAATAAAGATAATTCAATGTTTCCGTTTTTACAACGCGAAGTTGGAGAAAAAGATATTACTAATCAAGACAAAATTAATAAAATCTTAAGTAGTTCGTGCTTCGCAGATTTTTGTTCGGTTAATGTCTTGCCATTGATTTACAATGAAAAAGAGATGAGATTTAAAATTATCGTTTTTGATCTTGACAAAGCTTTTAGTTCTGTTAAAAAAATCAAATTTTTTCCGCCAAGATCGTATGGCAACGATAGAAGTACATTTCCTATCTATAAATTTTTAGGCAACAAAGATGAATATATTTTTGAAGTACGCTACGGGGACGCTAAAGCAAACGCTTTACAACGAGGTATGTGGACACACACCGAAAGAGCGGTGCCGTACTTTAGGGAATTATTAAGCGGTGAATATACCATAAATCAGCCCTTAATCCGCCTTATGGCAAAAATACTGGTGTCCGGCAAAGACAAGCACGAACAAATTTTGAATAACGATTTTTAATTTTGGTTGTTCTCTATAATATGCTAAAATAATAATGAAAGGGCATATTATTTAATATGAAAACACAGGGAATAAAATATACTGGGTCAAAAAGGGAAATACTTCCTGTTTTATTGAATTTGATTAATCCCTTGAAGGTAAAAACAGTTTTAGATGGTTTTTCTGGAACTACTAGGGTTTCGCAGGCTCTCAAACAAAGCGGATTCACCGTCTATGCAAACGATATAGCACCTTGGTCAAAAGTTTTCGGCGAGTGCTACTTATTAAATCGAAAACCTGATAGCTACTACCAACCGCTCATAGACCATCTAAATAAAATACCAGGTAAAAAGGGTTGGTTTTCAGAAAATTATGGAGGCGAACCAAATGGTGGATCGGCTGTCCAGAAAGATGGGAAAAAAAGAATTTGGCAAATCCATAATACGATGAAGTTAGATGCCATTCGGGAAGAGATTGATGAAATTGCTAAAAATGAAATTGAGAAATCTGTTCA
>CAYYXM010000091.1:0-2674 GCA_964475725.1 uncultured Candidatus Saccharibacteria bacterium
AAATTAAATTAAATAAATAACCAGTAAGTATTATCCCGACACCTACAATAGCCGCAAAAATAATTATCAATTTGGTTTTCATAACTTTCTTGAGTATTAGAAACTCTGGCAAAGAAAGTGCCGTAACCGCCATCATAAAAGCCAAAGCCGTGCCGATACTAACTCCCTTTTCAACTAAGACAGAAACTAATGGCAAAACCCCTGCGGCATTTGAATATAAAGGAATTCCGATTAAAACTACCAATGGCACAGCAAAAAAGTTGTTATTGCTGGCATACTGGGCAAGAAAGTTCGTTGGCACATAGCCGTGAATAAAAGCACCCAAACCGATGCCAATTAGAATATAAAGCCAAACTTTTTTGACAATATCTAAAGTATAATTCTTAGCATAAATTATTCTTTTTTTGAAAGTTTGATTCTGTTCAAAAGAAGTATTATTCAATCTATTTTGAGAAACAAAACCTTCGATTAAATGTTCTAACTTAAATTTTTCAATAAATAATCCCGAAATGATAGCAATTATTAAACCACTTAATATATAAATTAAGGCAATTTTCCAGCCGAAAAGACCAAATAACATTACCAAGGCAATTTCATTTATCATTGGGGAAGCGACTAAAAAAGTAAAAGTAATACCTAAAGGGATTCCTGCCTCAATAAAACCAATAAATAATGGAATGGCGCTGCAAGTGCAGAACGGAGTGATAATACCAAAAAGTCCAGCGAATATAAAACCAAATATTTTATTTTTCTTAGCAAGGATATTTCTGATTTTCTCAGCGGGCAGATATGAACGGACAAACGAAATAATAAAAATTATGATAATTAAAAGCAGTAAAATTTTTATAGAATCATAAATAAAAAAACTAACTGCATCACCTAATAAAGAAGGCGATTGAATCTTAAATACATCATAGGTTAAAAAAGAAGCGAAGGTCTTAAGCATTGATTTTGCCCTCAAGTATCTTGGTCAATTCTTTTTCATCGGCATTTCTACCATTAAAAATAACTTTATCATCTATTACTAAGGCGGGGGTAGACATAATACCATAGTTTACAATTTCTTTTATATCAGTTACTTTTTCTACATCGGCTTCTATCTTTAGTTTATCAACTACCTGTTGAGTGCTTGCTAAAAGTTTTTCGCAGTTTGCACAGTTTTCAGACCCTAAAATTTTAATTTGCATTTTTTCCTTCATTTCTTTACTTAGATATTTTATTTGTTTGATAATTTCCTTGTTATTTAGTGAATAATAGATTTTTTGACCAACCCTGAGGTCAAATAATATTTCATTATCTTTAAGAACTTTAAGATGGTGGGATATTAAGTTCTGGGGTAAATCTAACTCTTGCCATATTTCACAAACGCATTTTTCGCCATCCTTAAGAAAGGTTATAATCTTAAACCTATTGTCATCGGCGATTGCTTTTAAGAACTCTAAAGTATTATTCATATCAATATATATTGATATATCTATCATATAAAATGATGGTTATTTTGTCAAACAAAAAATAGGTCATAATCTCATTGAACCCCAACGGGATTAGAACCTATTCTCTTCTGTTGCCATAATTTTCAATTTTTGCTAACAGATTTGGTAGCGCCGGCGGGATTCGAACCCGCGATTTCCAGGATGAAAACCTGGCGTCCTAGACCGGGCTAGACGACGGCGCCCTATCAATTACCTTTCTATCTTACCATAAAAATAATCCCTGGGCAACAGAAAACCGCGGCTTTGGCCGCGGTTTTCTGGGTTACCTTATTATATTCAGATTTTAGGGCGCAATAGCTAAAACTCCAGTAATATCACCCAGTCCTAAAGAATCTTTCTTCAATTCGGCTGTATCGCCATAACCATACATGGTTAAATCTTGATCAATGGAATTGTATAAATCATCCAGGCCAATCCAGTGGCCAAATTCATGAGTAGCGATATTTTGTAAATCATAAGTGCCAGAAACACCCCCGCAGTCATTGGTACCATCATAGAAAGTTGTACTCCATTTATAAAGTTTGTTGAAAATTGTGTCAGTCTCTACCAATTGTCCGGTAGTCGGATAATACCAGATATAAGTAATGGCAATGGCAGAACTGCGAATATTTTTGAAAAAGATGGCATTGGTAGCATCAAGTTTAGCTGATTTGGCGGTTGTGGTACCCCCATTTGAGAAAATTTGATTGGAATCAGCCGTTGTCCAGGTGGCAAAAGAAGCAGAGATGGCCCCATTGATTTGTTCATTAGCCAAATTTTTCGGTTTAGTGGCAAAGTTAATTTTATAGCTCAAACCACTGGCCGGCATGTTCCAACCAGCCCAAGCCCAGTCATTGACTTGATCGCCAGAAGTAATAGAACAGGTATCAACCGCGACTGGCTTGCCATGAGGGTTGGGATAATGGACAAAAACCTTTAGTTTGATATTGTCATTGGAAGCAGAAGCGGCCCCGCCGCTAAATAGAAAAAGAATGGCGAAAATGGAAATAGACAAAACAATTTTTCTAAACATATTATTGCCTCCCAATTAACTTAACTTAGAATCATTATAGCATACTTGCTTAATTTATAATATTCCAAATTATAGCATAATTATATAAAAAGCAAGAGGGCTCGGTGGGATTCGAACCCACGACCAATTGCTTAAGAGGCAACTGCTCTACCACTGAGCTACGAGCCCA
>CAYYXM010000092.1:0-2663 GCA_964475725.1 uncultured Candidatus Saccharibacteria bacterium
GGCTCGGGAGGCAAGATATCTGTCAGCCACGCCGGCCCCGCCATTATAGGCAGCCAAAGCCACCTCAGTATTGCCATGATATTGATCCAAAAGTTCCTTTAAGTAAAATGAGCCAAAGCGGATATTGGTCTCCGGATCATAGAGTTTGTCTGGCGTATAACCTTGATAGCCCATTCTCTGGGCGATGGCATTGCCGGTGGCTGGCATAATTTGCATGAGACCCCTTGCGCCCACCCGGGAAGTGGCCTCGGGATTGTAGTGGGATTCCTGAAAAATAACCGCTGCCACAAGATAGGGGGAAATATTGTTTTCTTTGGCGTATTTTTGGATTATATCTTCATAAGCCAAGGGATACAAAACCCCACCCCAAACTTTGGGGAAATAAAAATAGATAATTACACCTAAAAGAAGGACCGACAACCCAATAATAATGCCTTTTGTCAGCTTTCTCATTTCCCTCATAATATCAGATTTAAAAACCCTTGACAAATGATAAAAAATATGATATTTTTGAAAGGATAGAGAGATAGGTGGTGAGGAAAGTGTATGTAGCCATCGTCCAGATGCAGGATGGAACGATCCATAAGATTCCTACTGGTAATTGCCGTAATCTCGAACTGATAGGAAGAAACCTACATCAAGAGTATAATGGTCAGTTGGTCAATTGGTGGCTGCTGCCACTTAATAATCTTCAACGGATAGCCAATTTGATTTGTCGGTTGGAAATTGAACCAATTCTCCAAGCGCCCTTTCCAAAACTGATTGAAATGGTGGGGTTTTCTCAAGCCGGAACAAAACGGCTGGCCCAAATTCTTGAGGGAATAACTCAACTGGAACAATACTATCCCAACGCCCAACTTGGCCCCAAAATCACTGATATCTTCCGCGCCGCCCTCATCGTCCAACTCATAACTACCCCTACTGTTCCCTAACCCCGACGGTTCCGCCAGCTAGCGAATGGTGGATATCGGGGTTTTTTGATGCATCAAAAAAATCAAGAAAAAAACAGGCATTGCGGCCTGTTTTTTTCTGCTGGTGCCGGGGGCGGGACTCGAACCCGCACGGGCTTATTCAGCCCACAAGATTTTAAGTCTTGCGTGGCTACCGGTTACACCACCCCGGCATAATAAATAAAATCAAAAATCAAAATGTAAAATTCAAAAATATAATTCAAAATTTTTTAATTTTTAACTTTTAATTTTAAATTACAATCTTCCACCCCTTCTTTTCTATCATAATCCTTCCCGGTATTATAAATCCAGCCGCCTTTTTGTGACCGCCACCACCAAAAATCTCAGCCAAATGTGCCATATCAATATGAGCTTCTTCTGTCCGTAAACTGGCCTTTACTCCTTCCGGCGTCTGGGAAAATAATATCGCTCCCTTTACCCCTTCTGTGGCTGCCATCAAATTGGCCAGCCCTGATAGAGCTGATTCTTCCTCGCCCGCTTCTTGTAAATCCTTGGCCGATATTGCTGAAATTAACAGTCCATAACTGTTTTTTTGCGCCCGCTCTAATACCTTGCCCCAAATTTTCAAGGTGGAAACTGATTTATTCAAACTTATATTTTCCACAATTTCTGGCAAACGCGCCCCACAAGATAAAAGTTGAGAGGTAATTTTTAGGGTTTGTGGCGAGATATTGGCATGTTGGAAGCCGCCAGTATCAGTATATAAACCAGTCAAAAGACCCGTTGCCATTAAAGAATCAATTTTTATATTCAGTTGACAAAGCAGGCCGTAAATAATTTCCGCCGCTGAAGATACATTATAATCGAAAAGATTGATTGTGGCAAGGCGGTGGATGTCATTTTTATGGTGATGATCAATATTTAAAAGGGGCCGGTGAGTGTGGGTAAAATCTTTCAGCCGCTCTGAGAAGCCAGTTCTCCGCAGATCTCCGCAATCAATCAAGATGACATTTTCAAAATCGCCCAAAAGGAAATCATGGACAATTTTTTGCTCTTTGATTAAAAAATCAAAAATTGCTGGCAGGGGATCGCGACAGGCCAAAAGGGCTTTTTTGCCCATTTTTTTTAATCCCAAAACCAAAGTCAGGGCGGAGCCAACAGCGTCGCCGTCTGGATCAATATGAATAATAATTAGAAAGTTATCTCCCCGTTGCAAAAATTTGAGTGCGTCTATCATTTAATAATAACCAGTTGGGTATTCTCCGAGATTAGATTTTTTTTGGCAACTTTTAAGGTTGACTCTTCCTTTTTGGGCCAGCCGCCTTCTTTTGCCAACTCCTCCAACTCGTGACAAAATACCGGTATGGCAATTTTTGGTTCAATTTGGGAAATTGTTTTGACAGCGGCGGAGACGGATAAAGTATCCTTGCCCACTGGAATCAGCAAAATATCAGTATCATTAATTTTCTCCAGTTGGTCATCGCTCGGTGGCTCTTTGAGATGATCTAAAAAGCAGACGGTTAAATCCTCACTTTCAAAGATAAAAATACCAGATGACTGGCCTGTGGCCATAACATCAGCCACTTCATATTCGCCGGGACCAGATAAAATAACATCATTTATTTTAATAGCATCATCAAGATGAATGGTGGCTTCTTTAGTTTTAATCTCATAAAGATTGGGTTTGGGTTGTGTAATTTGCATAATCATATTTTAGCAAAAAAATCCCCCTTTGGGAAGGGGGAAAGAGAT
>CAYYXM010000093.1:0-2491 GCA_964475725.1 uncultured Candidatus Saccharibacteria bacterium
GTACATTTTCTGTCCCGGAGCGTCGGCCTTTTTCCTGTCCGCCGCCATAAATAACTGGTTTCAGTTTGATGCCATTTTTGACAAACAAAGCGGCTATGCCTTTTGGCCCGTAAACCTTACTGCCATTAATGCTCAATAAATCCACTCCCAACTGATTAACTTTGAGCGGTAAATAACAAGTGGCTTGGCAGGCATCAGTGTGGAGTATCGGCAGATGGCAAATAGCTGATGGCTGATGGCGACGATGGTCGGCAATGATTTTGGCGATTTTGGCGATTGGTTGGATGGTGCCGATTTCATTGTTGACATAAATTATAGAGACCAAAATTGTATCTTTCTGAAGGGATTTTTCAACTTGCTCCGGTTTGATGAGTCCTTTTTTATCCACCGGCAAATAGGTGACTTGGAAACCCTCTTTTTCTAATTGCTGGCAGGCGTGCAAAACAGCATGGTGTTCGATTTTAGAAGTGATGATATGCCCCCGCCTTCGCTCTCGATATTCCACTCGGTCTATTCGTCCGTGTTCCATTCGGGATGCTTCGGCGGGCAAGCTTTTTTGTACTGCTCTTGCCACCCCCAAAATTGCTAAATTTACTGATTCTGTGCCGGAGCCGGTGAAAACAATTTCCTCTTTTTTACAACCAAAAAAGCCAGCCACTTTTTTGCGGGCTCTCTCTATTGCTTCCTTGGCTTGAAAACCCATTTGATGAATTGAGGAAGGATTGCCGTAATCTTTTCCAAAATAAGGCAGCATGGCTTGGACAACTGCCGGATCAGTCGGAGTGGTGGCGGCATAATCAAGGTAAATAGTTTTTTTCATTTTTCACTCTTTTTATGGAAGAAAAAGACCGGAGTCCGCCAGCTAGTGGACGGAGGTCATAAATCTCCGATTTTAATTTTGGCTAAATTTTTGGTCATAATACTATCAATTTTATTCCATGATTTTTTGCTTTGGCAAATTGGGGCTAGCGGGCAGGTGGCTTGGCAGGGAGAGGAAGAAGAACTGCCCAAGGCCAGTAAAATATCGCCAAGAGTAATTTTTCCAAGCGGTTTGGCTAGCCGATAGCCGCCGGTTTTGCCTTCTTTGGAGGAAAGTAGATTGGCCTGCCGAAGATAAAAGGCGATTTTTTTCAAAAAGGATAAGGATAGTTTTTTATTTTTAGCAATTTTCTCCAAAGATATAAAAGAATGTTTGGGCGTTTGGCCCAATTCTTTGATTAAAATTAAGGCATAATCTTCGGCTTTGGAAAATTTCATTGTTAATTGATGTAACACGGGGCCTGGCTCGGCATCTGACTCTTCCAGACCGCTCACTCCCCCAGCGAGGGAGAGTTCGCTTGTGCTCGGCTCGCTCGGTCGCTTCGCGACCACCATGCCCGCTCGCCTGTGCAGTCTTTCAGATCAGATACCTCGCCACCCGCTGAAAATTATATTGTGCACTGATCACTGTAACTACTACCATCATAGTATTAGTTTAAAATATTGTCAAGCCCTGAACCAGAACAGAGTTCGGTTCAGGGCGCAGACCCTATACATGACCCCATAGTATTCGCTTCGCTCAACTATGGGGCAAGCGCTCCAGGAAGCATACCCTAAACTCAAATTTAATTTGTAGTTTAGGGGAATTGTAGCGGGGTCAAGAGGATTTTGTGGTATTATTATCTTATGATTCCCTATTTTCAATTCTCACAATTTTCTTTAGGGCCGATTACTATCCGAATTTGGGGGTTGTTTTTGGTGATTGGGATTTTGGCTGGGTTTTGGTGGGTTTTGCAGTTGGCACGCCAGAGAAAAATCAATTTAGATAATATTTGGGACCTGTCGCTTTGGCTTTTGATTGCTGGAATTATTGGTGGACGGCTGGCTTATATTTTAGTCCATCTCAAAGATTATGCCAGTTGGCTTGAATGGTTGAAACTTTGGCAGGGCGGGATGAGTTTTTTGGGCGGATTGGTACTGACAATTTTGGTTGGTGGCCTTTATGTCTGGCGTAAAAAACTTTCCTTTTGGCAATTGGCAGATTTTTTTACACCACCATTGTTTTTGGGATATTTTATCGGCCGGATTGGCTGTTTTTTAATCCATGATCATATTGGAAAAGAGATGGCGCGGGCTTGGCCGTGGGGAATAAAAATCGGCGCTGGTGTTTTTCATGAAACTTCAATTTATACCGGGCTTTTGGGACTGACTTTGGCGATTTTTTCCTGGTGGCTACTTGGCAGAAAAAAACCGGCGGGTTTTGTTTTTTTATCGACAATTTTAATTTATACGGTTATCCGTTTTATTATTGAATTTTTCCAAGTCGGGCCATGGCTTTGGGGACTGACTTACAATCAGTGGGGGCTTTTGGGTATCTTGGCAATATCCATATTTTTTTACTTGAAAAACATCTCCTCAAAGAGTAAAATATAATTACTTGCGCGGTTAGCTCAGTGGTAGAGCGCTTCCTTGACGTGGAAGAAGTCACTGGTTCGAGTCCAGTACCGCGCAC
>CAYYXM010000094.1:0-2483 GCA_964475725.1 uncultured Candidatus Saccharibacteria bacterium
GTGAAAAAGTAAAACCATTTTTTTAACATTTTTTCTCTCCTTTCGCAACACCTTTTATTAATTATTTATAATCTGTTGCGTCCGCCGAAGCTTTAGCGTAGGCGGATAAATTTTATTCGTACATTTGTATTTATTTGTAATTCGTAGATTTTTATTTAAAAACGGTCAAGGTAATCCAAGGTTATGGTAGAAGAAAACGGAGATTTATCAAAACACCCCTCCAATTTTTCTTCCTACCATAGCTCTGACCTTGACCGCTAATGCCGCCCTAAGCGACCCTAACGAGATCTTCTAGCCATGAAAGGTAATTTAACCTTATAAAAAATAGTAATAATCATCAAGACCCTTTTTGAGGATAACCTGTGGAAAAACTCAATCGTTGCCGTACGAACGTACATCAACGATTTTCTATTCTTGATTTTTTCTTCTTCGTCTACTCAAAAGATAAAGATGAAGTAGAACTATTAAAAGTAATATTATAAGCCATATCCACCATGGCCAATTACATATAGACCATCTACCAATTATAGATTCTACTCCTTTCACTCCTTCTTCTATTTTTGTTGTAGTAGTTGTTGGGGCAACAATAGTCGTCGTTGTTGTAACTGCGCCACCGATAGTTACAGCTGCACCCAATCTTTTTATTCCTGTAGTTATTGTTGTAATTAACTGTTCACCGCCAGGAATTGTTGTCGTTGTTCCCCCATCCGATGGTGGAAAAGGCGATATTCTTGCTATAAAGCCAAATTTCATATCAAAAGTAATTTTTTTATTCTGCATATTATTGGGAATTGTTGGATCTAATTTTATGGTTAATGATAAATTGGTATCACCTGGTGGCAAAATGGCAATATAAACTTCACCACTAATAAGATTTGATAAATTTGATGAAAAACCAATTGCAGGACCCATAACATCTAAAATTAAATATTGGGTTAATCCTTGATCGCCGGTGATATCGGAAATCTGAATGCCTAAATCTTTATCACTTTTATAACTATTATTAATCATGATTTGTTTAGTGACTGGCTCCCCTGACCAATTGGGCTCAAAAAATATCGGCGCAGGTATACCTGGGTAATTGAGTGTAATCGTATCCAAGGATTGGGCTTTAGCCGGCGAGATAAAAATAAAATTTAATATTAAGATTACCCCCGCCATGATGATTTGGGAAATAGCTCTTTTTTTCATATTTACTCTTTACTTATGAGCCGGGCGTGGGGTTGGCTTGATCAATAAAGTCAGAGGCCTGATCGCTGTCGTGACCAATTGGTGAACGCTCAAGAGAATGTCCTTCAGTCACATCAAAGCAAGCAGGATTAAAAACAAAAGTATCACTACCATAATTCATTTGATCAATAATTTGTCCAGTTGAATCCTTTAGAATTACTCTATCACCGCTATTAGATAAACCATTGCCAATATTTTGGCCAAGCTCAATAATTTCAACACCACCTGGAACAGACCAATATAAACTCCAAGTCGAATGATCTTTAGAAATCAGGGCAAAACCATGGGCAGGAATTGATTTATTGGCGTTGATGGCTCGAGCAGTAGAATTATCAGTAATAGTCCAATCTTTCAAACTAACCGCTGTGTCGCCATTATTGTAAAGCTCAATCCATTCATCATTGGGTTCAGAACCTTTATCTCCTGCCACATCATAATAAACCTCATTAATAACAATCTGGGGTGGCGCTGGAGCTGCAGTTGTAGTAGTTGTTGTCGGCCAGGTACCAGTGGAAAATTGATTATTGGAAACCTCTGCCCGAGATGAATAATAGGCCTGGGTTGATAAACTAGAAATAGCCATAATTCCACCAATGACCATAATACTTTTTAATATTTTCATCTTACCTCCAGGGGGCTATTAATTTTTATTACCCTTTTCTTTTTCTTTTTTAACTCTTTTGCAATATTTAATATTTCATCATAAATAATGATTGTCCCCGGAATAACGATTAAAATAATAACTCCTGGTAGGGTTTTGGCAAAATTCATCGGATATCCTAAATAGGGAATTTTAAAAATTACTTTCCCAATAATTAAATTGGCTGGCACTTTATTAGAATCTTCGCTTGGGTTGGCATCACCTTTAGTTATAGCAAATTGTGTCCCGCCTACTTCTTGGGTTTCAATAATCCGATGGGTTGTTGTTTCTTGGGAAGTGGGAGAATTTTTGAAGGTAACAATATCATTGATTTTATACAAACTGGCTGGTTTAATAACAATTAAACTACCAGTTTTGATCTTGGGCTCCATACTGCCTGACATTACTGTTAAAAGTTTATAGTTGCCGGGAATAGGAATTTTTGACGAGAGGGCAAAGAGAGCAAAAATAATAACTATTATATATAGAATGTAAGTAATTATTTGAAAAGGATTAATTTTCTTTTTCTTTTTGGGCATTCAAAAACCTAGTTGAGCCGCCATCTGGCGGCTCTCAAGGATCATGAATTATGGTCTGTGAGGATTGTAGGCAT
>CAYYXM010000095.1:0-2464 GCA_964475725.1 uncultured Candidatus Saccharibacteria bacterium
TTCTTAAAGTAGAGGATGTAATCCCTTTTTAAGAAAGCAATTTTACGGGGTCAAGTACTATGCAATTTTTGGATTATTTTATCCAGTAACTGATCTATACCCTTTTTAGTAAGTGAAGAGATAAGAAAAATTTCCTCTCCTTTAAAATTTCTCTTGATTTGACTAATTTTATCTCTATCTATTAAATCAATTTTATTTATAACAATAATTTCTTCTTTATTGAGCAATTTATTAGAAAAAAGCTTTAATTCTCCTCTAACTTTTTGCCAATCAGATAAAAGATCTGCTTTTTGCCCATCTAAAATATGAATAAGAATTTTAGTTCGTTCAATGTGGCGTAAAAACTGATCGCCTAATCCCTTTCCATGATGTGCGCCTTCAATTAAACCAGGGATATCAGCTACAATCAATTTTATTCCTTTCCAACAAACTGTCCCTAAATTGGGAGAAAGGGTGGTAAAGGGATAATCTGCAATTTTAGGTTTAGCATGAGAAATTTGGGATAAAAATAAAGATTTGCCGACATTGGGAAGACCAATTAATCCAACATCGGCTAAAAGTTTTAACTCTAACCTTAAAATCAATTTTTGCCCCCAACGTCCTTTTTGAGCAAAACGAGGAGTCTGCCTTGTTGCAGTAGCAAAATGATAATTGCCCCATCCACCTGGGCCACCCTTAGCAATTAAAATTCGTTCTCCCCTTTTTACTAAATCTTGAAATTTAATAAATTTGCCTTGAATCTCTGTAAAAATTATGGTACCTGGCGGAGCTTTGAGAATTAAATGTTTACCTGATTTTCCAGTTCTTTTTCTTTTTTCACCTCTAGCCCCATTTTCTCCATGAAATTCTTTAACTCTGAGAAATTGTGATAAAGCATGAACATTTTCATCACAAATTAAAAAAATATCCCCTCCTTTACCTCCATCACCGCCATCTGGCCCGCCGTGGGAGATAAAACGCTCTCTACGAAAAGATACTAGACCATCACCACCGTGACCAGCTTCTAATTTAATTGTTACTTCATCAGTTAACATCTTTTAAAAAGGAGGAACAACGCCTGAACCATTTAAATGGATTTCAAAGTGTAAATGGGGACCAGTTGTCCAACCAGTCATACCGACTCGGCCAATAACTTCGCCCTGTGAGACAAAGTCACCCGGTGAAACATTTATTGATGAGAGGTGGGCATAACGTGTTGTATAACCATTACCATGGGAAATAACGATACTTAAGCCATAACCACTAGACCAACCCCGTGTAATTTCTATAATTTTCCCAGAGTCTGAAGCAAAAACAGGACTGCCTACTGGCGCTCGAAGATCGACTGCGCGATGCCTGCCAGAATAACCTTGGCTTTTACCCAAAAAATTACCGACTGGAAAAGCAAATTGACCTGTTGGTGCTTTATATCCAGATGTTGCCTCGCGATAAACCAATGATCGTTTCTGTAGGACTAATTTTTTAGCTTGTTCTTGTTGTTTTTTAGCTTCTTCTGCTGCTTTTCGTTGATTCTCTATTTCTAACCAAGCCATAGAAGTACTGGTATCTTCGGCTGGAATAATTAAAATTTGACCAGGTATAATATTACTCACTTGGGAAAAAGGAATATTGTTGGCTTGGGCTATTGTTGCTACATGAAGATCAAACTTTTTAGCAACGGTTGAAATTGTTTCTCCTTTTTCCACCGTATAGGCAAAAAAAGGTTCTTGGCCCTGCGTTAATTGTTCTTTACCTAAAAAGCCCGCATCCTTTTCTGATTCCATGGCAATCTGAATTTCATCCTTATTTTCTTCAAGAAGTGGCGTATAGGGATCAATTGTAGAGACAATGCCAGCAACATCTTCTGGTGTTAAATAGACGTATTCATTATATTTAGCATAAGCCGGACTCTTTAGGATATAAGAAGTAATATTAAAGATCAAAACAAAAAGAGCAAGTAGAATCACCGGTGCGTACTTTAATCTTTTTTCTTGCTCCCAAAAAATTTTGATTCTATAAAACTTTTCTTTGACTAAATATCCGAGTTGTTGTGTAGCCCCTTTAAAGCGTTGCAAAAGTAAAATCTATATCTCCTTCCCGCCTTTGACGGGTTACAGCATCCAGTTTAACAAGAAAGATTTTTTTGTCAAGCCCTGAACCAGAACAGAGTTCGGTTCAGGGCGCAGACCCCGTTAATTGCGCTTCTTAAAGTAGAGGATGTAATCCCTTTTCAAGAAAGCAATTTTACGGGGTCAAGAGATGAGAATCAACTTATCCACAGATTTAATGGAATGGATTATTTTTAAGAGGCTCAATACCCCGCCGTGGCGGGGAGGAAGCATATTTAAAAACAAACTTTTCCGACAGGAATACCTCGCCAGCTTGCTGCGAGGTAGTTTATTTTAAGAGGATGAAATCCTATTATGAGCAAAGCGAATAACAAGGTTCTGACGAGCGTAGCGAGGCAGGTTCTTATTTAAAACAA
>CAYYXM010000096.1:0-2425 GCA_964475725.1 uncultured Candidatus Saccharibacteria bacterium
AACCGGGCCCTCTGTAGGTGGTTGGTTTTCTGGGATGGGCTCTTCGGTGGGGGTTTCGGCAGGGGGTGGATCGGTTGGCAAAGGAGTTTGGGCAGCTGGAGGTTCTGGCGGCTCCTGTGGTGGGACAGGTGGTTGTTCTGGTTCTCTGGGAGGTTGAGTGGGGGCAGGCACGGGCTCTTCCGTCAGCGGAGCCGGCGCCGGCTCTTCTGGTGGGGGGGCAGCTTCCGCCTTCACCCTTTGGGTTTCGGCGGACAAGTCTTCTGGTTTTCCAGCAACGGGTCCTTCTGTTGGCTGTTTTCCTTCTTCCACTAAGGCCTCGGCTTTGGTCAATTTCTCCGTCACCGCCTCCTCTGGATTATAAATGCCGTAAAAAAGTTCAATGACCTGTTGAGTATTTAAGGGCTGGGTGCGGATGCCGATATTAGATAGTCCGCTTTTTACTGTATTAACCCGCTCTGTCAGATTTTTTATATAATTTTCAAAAGTTTCTTTGGACATCACCTTGCCATAATAACTGCCTGGTTTTAAAACTTTTTGCATAAAAGATAGCTTGGGCAGATTGGTTGGGTTGTAGGGGACAACAACATAAAACCGCTTATCCATCACATTGGCCATTTCTATGAGTTTAGAAATATAATCAATATAATTTTCCATCTGGTAAGAAAGCAGGGGATTTTCCACCTCGTTCTTTTTCTCCGCCAATTTTTTGATATAGCCGGTGAGATCTAATTGGCGCGAGGCCATGACAATTTGGATAGGGAAATGGAGGGAATTGAGGAAGTTTTGGTAACCGCCAACAATAGCATTTTGTTCGGTTTCACTTTTCAGGGCAAAGTTTAAAGAAGTCGCCAAAAGAATCTGCCGCAAACCGCCGCTTTTTAAGATTAGAATACCATCGCGAATTTCCGCAATCGCTAAATGCCGTTGAGTGGAAGCAGGTTTTGTTTTTGTTTCGGCCAAAGCCCCTCCCTATAATAATTTAATGATTAAATGACAAAATCCAAATGTCAAATGAAATCCCAATGACTTAATATCAAATTTTAGGATTTTAGATTTTAGACATTGATTTGACATTTGAGCTTTGAACTTGGGATTTATTTACTTCACCTGGATATGGTGCCGCTGGCGGGTTGCCCGCAACCGCTCCCATTGTGGTAGACGATATTTCACCGCCCTTATCTTCCTCTTTTGGGGTTGATTGGGCAGCTTTGGGTCGGGGAATTTCTCCAGCTGTATCTAAGACATGGGCGAGCTTTTCCAACTCACTTTTTTCCACTTTTTTGGCTACTGGTTTGATTTCTTCCCTTTGGCTAACATTGACTATCACTTTTTCCTCCCTCTGGGTTTCTTTTTGCCAAATCCTGTTTTTCGGTCGGGCAAGATATTGGATAAAGGCCATGATAAATTTAGTAAAGGGCTGATCTTGGACTTTGACAAAAGCCAGAGCAAAACTAATTAGACCAACCGGAATGGCAATAATGAAAAACAGGGCACGAGATATGGAAGCAATTTTCAACCAGCCAGCATAAATAATCATTCCCCCAACTAAAACATAGATAAACTGCCGGAGCGTCAGCGGCCCAATCAGTTTATCTTCCATATCAATTTTTTGGGGAACTTTGTACTGCATGATTGCTCCGCAATACACTAATGACACGAATATATGTCACTAATTTCACGAATGCTAAAAAATTATCTAAAACCACCCCTGCATAAGAAGTTGGGGATTACATTTCAATTATAGCACAAAGGTAACTTAAAATTAAAAACTCGAAAATTTTTGCCAAGTCAAAAATTTCTTCGACAGAGTCGATCAAAGTCAAAATAATAACCTGAAATTAAAAACTGAGGCCGGCCAGAAAATGTTGCTTTCTGCTCATTATCCTTTGTCTTTAGTCATAAAAAAATCCGCCCCTTGGTCTTGCGACCTTGGGGCGGGGTATAGACGGGGTGTGGAGGGAGGAGATTAGCCCTGTTGGGCTTCCTCTTTCTCCTCTTGTTCACGTTGGCGGGCAGTTTCCCGCTTGGCCTTTTCAGCCGCGCGGGCCTCAGCTGCCGCACGAGCGGCATCCATCGCTGCCCGTCCCTCGGAGGACAAGCAGGCTTCGAGGCTGGTCGGCATGATGTCACCGACGTTTTGAGACGCCGGTTGACCAGCCTCAGCCTCGGGCTGATGCTCTCCTTCACCAACCTGCGTAGATGCCTCGGTTGAAGGAGGAACTCTCTTCTTCTTGATCCAGCCCAGCTGGATTCCTGCCTCAACAACTTCTTTAATTGCGTTCTCTATCGACTCGCCCTCTTGCATCCGGCCCCTGATTTCCTGCTTCGCAGTCTCAATAGCATGGACCTCTCTGCGATCCGGCATGTAGCCCATTTTACGTATAAAGAGACCGTCAGCATCAAGGGCGGAGATGAGAGCTTCGTA
>CAYYXM010000097.1:0-2253 GCA_964475725.1 uncultured Candidatus Saccharibacteria bacterium
CAACGGACGATTTTTACTATCTTTAATAAGAAAAAGTAGTAATGTTTGTTCGTTTTGAGCAATTTTTCCTTTTTGCGGCCAGAAGGTACTTTGAGGTGAAATCCCCACTTTTATCTGATCTTTTACCATGGCGGCCGAAATATCAAATGATTTATTTTTAACCGCAACTATCCAAAAACCCAAGATTACAACCCCGACAGTTATTATTATTTTGGCACTTTTTTTCCCCACCTAATATCCTCTTTTTATCTTTCTTCGCTCTACTTTTCGACGGGCAGACTCTCGTCTTTTTCGCCGTGAAATCTCTTTTTCAAAAAAACGACGCCTCTTTATCTCTGATAGAATGCCTGATTGTTGAACATCACGGAAGAACCTGCGCAAAAGAACGTCAAATGACTCCCCCTCTTTGGCCTCTACATTGGTCACAAATATTCACCTTCCTTCCCAAAATTAGTTTAAGCAATTGAACCAAGGGGACCACCGCCTAAAAGATGGAGGTGGATATGATCAACAACCTGTCCAGAATGGGTCCCAGTATTGAAAACCAACCGGTAACCGTTTTGGTCAATTTGCAGTTTTTTAGCGATATCTTTTGCCCGGATGACTAGCGTACCAAGAAGTTTTACATCTTTTTGGCCAATATGGTTGACTGTCGGAATATGTTTTTTGGGGATAATCAGGATATGAACTGGCGCCTTCGGATTAATATCTTTAAAAGCCACAACCTCCTCATCTTCAAAGACAATCTGGGCCGGAAGTTCATGCTCGCCTATTTGACAAAATATGCAATCTTTCATGGTCGCACCCTACATTTTAGCATTATTTTTTCCAAAAAGCAAACTTTTTCTAAAGATCTTTTCTTGGTTTGTAGTACTTTTTGCCATTAAGCTTTTTAGGTAGATATTCCTGAGGAACTTGGTGGCCAGGAAAAGAATGGGGATATTTATAACCCTTGCCATAACCAATTTCTTTCATTAAATCAGTTGGGGCATTACGAAGATGTAAGGGCACTGGCAGTTCTCCCTCTTTTTGGACGTCAGAAAGAGCCTCTTCAATCCCCATGTAGGCAGCATTATCCTTGGGACAAGTTGCCAGATATGTTGCAGTTTGGGCTAAAATTATCCGTGCTTCTGGCATACCGACCATATGGACTGCCTCCATGCAGGAAGTGGCAATAACCTGAGCAGTTGGCCGGGCATTGCCAACATCCTCGCAGGCAAAAATTACCATACGTCTGGCAATAAATACCGGGTCTTCCCCGGCATCAATCATTCGGGCCAGCCAGTATAAAGCAGCGTCCGGGTTAGAGCCGCGGAGGGATTTGATAAAGGCAGAAATAACATCATAATGCCACTCGCCTTTTTTATCAAAATAAAGAGCTTTTTTCTGGAGCGCCTCTTCTGCCACCTTAATATCAATTTTGGGGGCTAAATTGGCCGAAAGTTCTATGGCGTTTAAAGCACGGCGGGCATCACCGTCACTATAGCGAATGATATGCTCCAGGGCTGCCTTATGGAAGCGATTTTTAGGAAACTCTTTGATCCCACGCTGGGCAATTTTTGCTATTTCTTCATCTTTCAAAGCTTCTAAAACATAAACCTGGCAGCGGGAAAGAAGCGGTGCATTGACCTCAAAAGAGGGGTTTTCTGTAGTGGCGCCAATTAAAATTATCGTGCCGTTTTCCACCCAGGGTAAAAAGGCATCCTGCTGAGCTTTGTTGAAGCGGTGGATTTCGTCAATAAAAAGGATAGTTTTTGGGCCGTAAAGTTTCATCCGTTCTTTGGCTTCAGCAATGTTTTTGCGTACTTCTTCAACCCCAGCAGTAACTGCCGAGAACTGGACAAAATGGGATTTAGTATAAACTGCTGCTAAGCGGGCCAAAGTTGTTTTACCACTGCCGGGCGGACCCCATAAAATCATTGAGGGCACATTGCCGCTTTTGAGGGCCCTGTAGAGCGGTTTATTGCGGCCCAAAAGATGGCGCTGGCCAACAAAATCATCCAAAGTTTTTGGTCGCAAGCGGTCAGCCAAAGGAACAAAACTCGGTGGTGTTGGTTTGGGTGTGAAAAGGTTTTTCATGGCTTATCTATTGTAACATGAAATTTATTAAAAATGTATAGAAATCCTTGACCCCGCTACAACAACTTCCTAACTTAAGTGAGCTATCAGTCTCGGCTAGGCCGAGCCTAGACGGACGTTCAGTCACGGAACGTCTAACGTTCCACGTTGGAGCGTTGTGTACGGGGTCTGCGG
>CAYYXM010000098.1:0-2112 GCA_964475725.1 uncultured Candidatus Saccharibacteria bacterium
CAAAGTAAGGAATGCGAATAAAATCAATAGAAATCCCGGCAGCAACCACAATTCCAGCAGCTAAAATTTGCCAAAAAAGTTTGGCAAAAGGATCAATCCCCTTAAGGTCATCCCAAAAACCCATGCCTAAAATTATTAATCCACCAGCTGCTACTGCTAAAAATTTCAGGGTGGTGGTACCTTGGCTAAAAAAATGATGGTGGAAGATTAGAAAATAGATTAAAGAAATAATCAGAAACGCCGCACCAAAGGAAACACCCCCCATCCTTGGCAGGGGTGTTGGGTGGATGTCCAGATCGCGGGCTGGCTTGACCCAGCCCCGTTTAATACAATAATTTTTCCAAAAATAGGTAAAAATGCCGGAGAGGCCAGCGGCTAAAATTAAAGGGATTAAATAAGGTAAATAACCTGTCACCTTTCATCCTCGGCATAAATCATTTCCCAATCAATTCGCTGATAGGGGAAAATCTCAGAGGGCGTGAAAAAGCGCTCAATTTCTTTTTCAGCGGTTTTAGGGGAGTCTGAAGCATGAATGATGTTATGTTGGATTGACAAGGAATAATCGCCGCGAATTGTGCCTGGTAATGCTTCAATTCCGTGAGTTCGCCCGGCCATTTTTCTAGCAACTTCCACTGCCTGGTTACCTTCTAAGATGATTAAAAGACAGGGAGAACTTTTCATAAAATTTTTCAATTGCTGAAAAAATGGCTTACCTTTATGATGGGCATAATGCTCATCTAAAATTGCATCGCTTAGAATTTGCAGTTTTGCCCCAGTAATTTTTAACCCCTTTCGTTCAAAGCGATATAAAATTTCACCAACCACTCCACGTTGAACTGCGTCTGGTTTAAGAATAATTAATGTTTTTTCCATTTATCCTCCGCAACACCTGCCTGCAGGCAGGCCTTAATTGATGATGATTGGATGATTGGATGATTGGATAATTGGATAATCGGAGGAACGGAGGAACCCCTGTTTATCTGATCTTCTGATAATCTATTCATCCGCAATGATGGGGCTTAAACTTTTAATATTTTGGAAAACTTTTTTTCGTCTTTGTATGGTCCGATAACAGCTAAATTAAGATTTTTCGGCTGGAAGACTTCTTTGGCTAAGCCCATTATATCGGAAAGGGTGACATTTTCAACCTCTTGAATGATTTTTTCTGGACTTTTGATCTCACCATGATATAACTCCTGATCAGCTAGAAAATCAGCTACTTCAAAGGATTCTTCCAGCGCCAGATACATCTGTCCCTTAAAATTCTGTTTGGCTTTTTTTAATTCTTGTAAAGTTACGCCTTTTTCTTTAACTTCTTGGCAAACTTTAAGCATAGTTACAATGGCTTTGTCAATTTTGCCAAGCTCCACCCCAGAAGCAATACCCCATGCGCCAATATCATGATTTTCCGAAATATCGCTTTTGACGTAATAACAGAGACCTAATTTTTCCCTCACTTCAATAAAAAGCCGGGATGACATTGTCGCGCCTAAAATAATATTGAGCACCTTTAAAATAGCCATTCTTTTATCTTGGGCCTTGAGCCCGTGAAAGGCCAAAATAAGATGGGCCTGCTGGGTATCTTTATGATAAAGCGACAAAGCGGGTTTTTCTTGGGTAATTTTTACTGATTGAAAACTGCCTTTTTGCTGGATATTGAATTTGGCAAGCCAATCTTTGAGCATTTTGACCCAATTTTCACTTTTCCCCGCCAGCGGATTACCAGCTACTGCCACAATTAAATTATCGGGAGTATAGAAGCGGTGGCGGAAGCGGATAAAATCCGCTCTTTGCAATTTGGTGACCGTACCCACTTTTCCTGCCACTGACCGCCCTAACGGCGTATCACCATACATCAGTTTTTTTGCCACTTCATTGACGTAGGCCTGGGGTGTGTCTTTGTACATATTAATTTCTTCCAAAATCACGCCCTTTTCCCGCTCAATTTCCCTCGGATCAAGTTTGCTGTTCCAGATAATATCGGTTAAAATATCCAGTGCCTGCTCAAAATACTCGGAGGCTGCCGAAACATAAAAACCAGTATATTCTTCTCCGGCAAAAGCATTATAGGAGGCACCCATCTCATCAAGTTGGCAGGCAATATCAAAAGTC
>CAYYXM010000099.1:0-2108 GCA_964475725.1 uncultured Candidatus Saccharibacteria bacterium
TTAAAACTTTGGAGGAGCAAAACATCCGCTTTGAACAAAAGCAAAATGATTGGCTCGGACCTATGAGAGATTGGATAAATGAAGCCGCAAATGCGGCTAAAATCGCAAGGGATACAAACCTTTTTGATAAAAGGATTCTCGCCTCAAAAATCTTCGGCTCGAACCTTGTCCTCGAAAATAAAAGAGCGCGCGGCAACGCGCAAAATCAATGGGCGAGGCTGAGCCCTGACCCACAAAGTTTGACTGTGGTGCCGAAGGAGAGATTCGAACTCTCACCCTGAATGGACACGGTCCTAAGCCGTGCGCGTCTACCATTCCGCCACTTCGGCAAGTCAAGGCAGGTCTACCCGCTTCGCCTTGCGGCAAGCGAGGCGAGCCATTTCAGCACTCCGGCGTTGCAAATAAATTCTTTTTCATCCATCTTCTACCTGCAGCAGTTTTAAAATATGTTTCTCTTTTTACAGATTCCTCTTCTGTCTCGTATTCTTCTTTATATATTATTTTCCACAGACAATACCTCTTTGTAAAATTTCCAAGACCTGAATTGTGTTCAAATAATCTTCTCTCCAAATTGTTTGTATGACCAACATAAGTCTTTGGATAATTAATACTTTTAAGAATATAAGTAAAATACATCTAAGAAGAATTTTACCATAAAAGGAACCCGCCTCGACTTCGCCGAAGGCTCAGCCAGCTTCGCTTCTGGCTAGCCGAGGCGAGGCGGGCAAAAAAAATCCCGCAGTAGGCCAGAAAGTGCTTACCACAGGATCTAGCAGTAATTTACCACATTATCTTATAATTGTCAAGTTTTAATATTATATTGCCAATCAAAGAAAACCTTATAATTTTTATTATTTAATTTACTTTTTTACAAAACATAAAGATGGAGGGGCCAAAAAAACACTTTGATAAAGGCTTTTGCAGTTTGTCTTCTAAAAAGAGAAGAACTTTTATTGGAATTGCTTTTTTGAAAAAATTGTTTCTGAAATTTGAAACCGATAAAATTTCCTTTATCGCAAAACCCGATTCAGAGAGGTCGCGTAATATTTTTTCAGGATGATGGTCAACAAAAATAATTTTATCTTCGGCAATGCTTTCTTTGCTTCGGCAGTCAATCGGGGACAAATCTTTAATATAAGACCTGTTTCCCTTTAAAATTGATCTTATTCTGGCTAAAAAATGAATTTTGTTCGCCACTTCTAAAATAAAATAGCCGTCTTTTTTTAAAACTCTGGCCACTTCATTTATTGCTTTTAAAGAATCGGTTAAATGGTGCATCACCCTAACCAGCATGGCAACATCAAAAGAATCTTTTTCAAAAGGTAGGTCCGGCAGGCCGCCTTTTTTTATAAAAACATTTTTCTTGGCTTTTAATTTTTCTTTGGCAATTTCAATTAGTTTTTCCGAAGGTTCCAAAATAGTACAAGAAGAGAAATGGTCAGAATACAAATCAGCCAACCGGCCAAATCCGCCGCCAATATCTAAAAATTTTTCTTTTTTGCCAACAATCTTAAATATTTTTTTTAAAGCAAGTCTTTCAGACTTATCTTCGTAAGCTCTTCCTTGCCAATAGGCAGTATAGTCATAAAGATCATATGGGGCTGACATATTACTTTAGAAGTCTCCGCTTTCCATTTCCGCTAAAAATTGATTGACGCCGGCGCACCACGAGCCGTTTGATTTGGGGGTATATTTTTTCATCATCACGCAAGGATCGTCACACAAGCCTTTTGAGCAATAATTATTGGCAATCCCTTTGGTAACGGTTTCAATCGCCTCGCCCCAACTGTTAAAGCAAGTTGTTCCGCCTGCATGAATTCCCCAACCCCAGGCATTGTTACAATTTTGGGGTGATGATTTACCCAAATTTGACTCCTGCTGGGCAATGGCAACAATAAGCTGGGGAGAAACAGTATATTTTTTGGAAGCCTCTATTATTTGATCTGTGTACAAAACAAGAGGGGATTGGTAATGTGCCAAATACTTCTCAATGATAACCGGAGTAGAATTCTGGCTGATGATAGTTGCCGCCATTATCCCATTTTCTGCCTGAGCCGGAGCCAGTACTTTACCGGTATTTGTTTCAAACGAAACTGTTTCGCCTAATA
>CAYYXM010000100.1:0-2092 GCA_964475725.1 uncultured Candidatus Saccharibacteria bacterium
ATCCCAATTTTTATCCCGATCCATAGCAAAATAACGACCGCAAACTGATGCAATTTTAGCATTTTTATAGTGTTTTAATTTTTCTTCAATTTCTTTTAAAAACTTATCGGCAATTTTTGGCGCTGTATCACGGCCGTCTAAAATAACATGAATAAAAACTTCTTTAATCTTTTTATTTTTGGCCCACTCTAAAAGTGTCCATAAATGATCAATATGACTATGCACGCCACCATTAGAACACAACCCAATTAAATGAATTTTGCCAGTTTTTTGGGCATATTGGGCAGCTTTCTGTAAAGTCTCATTTTTAAAAAAGGTTTTATCAGCAATTGCATTATTAATCAAAGCAAGGCGTTGCCAGACAACTCGGCCTGAGCCCAAATTTAGGTGTCCGACTTCGGAATTACCCATCTCACCCCAATTTAACCCCACCTCAACTGATGAAGCGTTAAGATTAGTTGAGGGATAACTTCTAATCAAAAAATTAAAAAAGGGAGTATTAGCGTTAAATATCGCATTACCCTCGATTTGTGGAGAACTTCCCCAACCGTCTAGGACTATTAAAAGAGTATTTCTCATCTTTGACTTTGTAATTCTTTTTCAATCGCCATTAAACGATTATATTTACAAACACGCTCTCCCCGAGAGGGAGCACCAAATTTCACATATTGGGCGCCAATTCCGACTGCTAAATCAGAAATGAAAGTGTCATTGGTCTCGCCAGAACGATGGGATACAATACAAACATATTTATTGGCCTGCGCCAGTTTGACTGTTTGCAGTGTCTCCCAAACTGTGCCCACTTGATTTGGTTTAATAATGATGCCTGAGGCAACTTTTCTTCTGATGCCTTCTTCTAATCTTTTGATCTCAGTCACAAATAAATCATCACCAACTAAGACAATTTTTCCGGCAAAATGCTCTGTTAGTGCTTTCCAATCATCCCAAGCATCTTCTGAGGCAGGATCTTCTAAAATGATAATTGGATAACGATTAATTAAATCCTGATAATAATTTGGGTCTGAGGAAACTGTGCCAGCTAAATCAAAGGCTAAATAAGCACCGCTGGCAACTTCGGATAAATATTCCATAGCTTCTTGGTCGTCTTTAAAATCTGGAGCAAAACCGCCTTCATCACCAATGGCAGTTGAGAGCCCTTTTTCCTTCAAAACCTTTTTTAGCCTCCAAAAAATTTCTACTCCTTCTCTAACTTTCTCAGAAAGTGTCGGAGCTTTTGTGGGTACAATCATAAACTCTTGAATTTTTAGATTATTGTCAGCATGAGCGCCACCATTGATAAGATTGAACATTGGAGTCGGCGAACCCACTGGAGAAGAGGGCAAAAGATTATGGATGTACTGATACAAGGGCAGACCTTTTATCTGTGCGCCTGCCTTACAGACGGCCGCCGATACAGCAAGGATGGCATTAGCTCCTAATTTTGTTTTATGCTCACTGCCATCTAAATCAATCATTGTCGAATCTATAAGTTCTTGGTTTTCAACCTCAATTTTATTATCAATCAGCGCTGGAGCGATAATTTTTTCTACATTTTCCACTGCTTTTAAAACGCCTTTGCCGTCATAACGTTGGGGATCATTATCACGTAACTCTAATGCCTCATGAGTGCCCACAGAGGCCCCTGAGGGCACAGAAGAGGTCACAACGCCCTTTTGGGTAGTCAACTCTACCTCAATGGTGGGATTGCCTCGGCTATCTAATATCTCCCGGGCTATAATTTTCAAAATTTTTGCCATGCGACCTCCTTAATTTTATCCCGCTTTGCGGGAGAAAATTTTGGCGAAGCCAAACTTTTTCAATATTCTAATGGTTTTTCTGCTAATTTATCTTTTAAATAGTTAATATTAGAAATTTCTGTTGGATCAACTTTATTCAACAAAGCTAAATAAAAAGAAACAAAATCGCCAAGATAGATTGATAAAAGTTGTTCAGAAAGGGGACTGGTGGCAATTGGAATCATCACTGTTTCATAGGGAGTATTGGCTTTTTGTAAAATCTCTACAGTAATTTTGTGGCGCAAGATATTGCGGGGATGATCATAACGGGAGGTTAAAAAAACCACCCAAATTTT
>CAYYXM010000101.1:0-2015 GCA_964475725.1 uncultured Candidatus Saccharibacteria bacterium
TGATCTCCCAATCTTTTTTTGGATCAACTGAGGCCAAATGGTCAGGTCGGTCGTAAATTAAAATGCCCTGTTTAAGAAAATTAATCAAGCCAGCTGTCTCTAGTGAAAATGTCCAAAAAAACGGTTTTAGACCGGGATATTTAAAGAAAAGAAAAACCCAAAGTAATTTAAAATTCAAATAAGTGTTCATTGTTTTAACAATGGAAAATCTCTGAAACGGAAAATAGCCAAAACTCGGGAAAAAGACAATCCCCTTAATTTTCAATCCGGATAACCATTCCTGTCTTTTTCTCCAATCAAAAATCAAATTCTTAAGGGTAGGAAAATAAAATGGATTGAAAACAATTACCCTTTCTTTCTTCCCGAGAGCTAAAGCCATTTGACTGATGTAATCACACAGAAAATCCCAAGAAGAACTGTTAAGAACAATAATTAATTTTTTCTTCACTTTGCTGGATTTTAACACAACTTAACGTCTTTAAAAAACCTCAAACAATTAGTATAATCGAAAGGCAAATTCTTTGCTCAACACAAATGAAAAATTACTTTGATTTTCTTCTGGCAATGACGGAAAAAGAGATAAAAGCCAGATATAAAAATGCCGTCCTTGGCTTTTTGTGGATTTTGCTCAATCCACTTTTCCAGATGTTAATCATTGGCTTTGTTTTCCAGAATTTTATAAAAACTCCTGGGAGTGATTATTTCCTTTTTCTATTTACCGGTCTCCTGCCTTGGAATTTTTTTTCCTATTCTTTAACTAAAACCACCCCCTCGATAGTTTTCGAAAGGGATCTGATTCAAAAAGCAAAATTCCCCCGGGAAGCAATTCCTCTTTCCATTGTTTTCTCCAACTTTTTTCATCTCCTTGTCTCGTTTTTACTTTTAGCCATTTACCTAATCTTCAGAGGAAATTTCCAATTTCTGAGTTCCCCTCTACGCTTAGTATATTTCTTTTCCTCCCTTTTTTGGATATTATCCTTTAGTTGTGGCGTAAGCCTTTTGTTTTCCAGTCTCAATGTCAAATATCGGGACGTTAATTTTTTCGTTCAAGCCTTAAGTATTCTTTGGTTTTACGCTACTCCGATTATTTACTCCCTCTCAATTCTTCCTCCCAACTATCTTTCCCTTTTTAAATATAATCCCCTCGCCTATCCTTCAGAGATGTTTAGGACAAGTCTGATTTCAACAACGTTACCCCCCAAAGAGATATTTTCGACCAATCTTCTTCTCTCCATTTTGATTATTATTTTAGGGATTATTTTTTTTCTTAAAGAGAATAAAAACTTTAGTGATTGGCTATAGATTATGAAACAAGATATAGCAATTAAAATCTCAAATTTATCCAAAAAATACATTCTTCATCACCAAAAACCGACTTTGACAGAAACTATCTTTAGTTTTGGCAGAAGAGAAGAGATCTGGGCCTTAAAAGATATCAATTTAGAAATTAAAAGAGGTGAAAAAATTGGCGTTATCGGTGATAATGGTTCGGGAAAAACCACTCTTTTGAAAATTATTACTGGTATTACGGCGCCGACCTCAGGCAAGGTGGAAGCTAACGGCAGAATCGCAGCCCTCATTGGTTTTGAAGCCGGTTTCCACCCGGAACTTTCCGGCGAAGAAAATATTTATCTTAACGGAATGCTTCTGGGAATGAACAAGAAAGAAATCAGGGAAAAATTTGACGAAATTATTCAGTTTTCTGGCTTAAAAGATATTATTGATACTCCCCTTTACACTTATTCAAATGGAATGAAATTAAGATTAGGTTTTTCTATTGCAATATCTTCTAACCCGGATATTTTTCTACTTGACGAAGTTTTAGGAGTAGGCGACCAGGAATTTCAGAAAAAGAGTTATCAAAGGATAGAAGGATTTTTTAAAAAGGGCAAAACAATTATTTTCATTTCCCACAGTTTACTTGACGTCGCCAAGCTTTGTCTCAAAACCACCTGGTTAGAAAGAGGAAAAATAAAAATGCTTGGAGAGAGTAAAAAAGTCATCAGGCTTTATAG
>CAYYXM010000102.1:0-1997 GCA_964475725.1 uncultured Candidatus Saccharibacteria bacterium
GGATATTTTGGCGCCAGCAGAGTTTATTGTTAACCCCAACCTTTTGCAGATTTCCGGCCGTTTAGCTCGGGTTTTATTTGTTTTCACCTATCCTAGATATTTGCAAACCAACTGGCTCTCACCCTTAATCAACTATGATATCCAAATGGATGTATCAATGTTTGTTTATCCGCTGGAGTCATTTGAAGTTATGCCACGGTTGACCAAAAAATCAACGCAGCTGGAGTCCAGCCGGCGAATTGAGCAGGAAAAAGGCATGATTCGCTCGCCAGAATTGGAAACAGCAATTGGAGATATTGAAGAATTGCGCGATGTCCTCCAGCGAGGGGAGCTGCGGCTTTTCCAATACGCCCTTTACTTTACGATTTATGGTCGGACAGTAGAAGAGTTGGATGTTTTGACTAAACAGTTAGAGTCCTCTTTGGGCGGCATGCTGGCTTACACCAAACAAGCGCTTTTGCAGATGGAGGATGGCTTTACTTCCTGTCTGCCAATTTGTGAGGATTTGCTGGAGATTAAACGCAATCTTGACACTGCCTCCCTTTCCACCACCTTCCCCTTTGTCTCCTCTACCCTTTCCTCTGATGAAGGCATTCTTTATGGCATTAACCGCCACAATAATTCTTTGATTATTTTTGACCGCTTTACTTTGGAAAATGCCAACTCAACTGTTTTTGCCAAAGCCGGGGCGGGAAAAAGTTATGCCGTAAAGTTGGAGATTTTGCGTTATTTAATGTTGGGAGTGGATGTCATAGTAGTTGATCCGGAAAATGAATACCAGAAATTGTGTGAAGCGGTTGGTGGCGTCAATTTAAATATTTCTCTTACCTCTCACCAGCGGATTAACCCCTTTGATCTGGCCCGGGGTGTGCAGGAGGAGGAAGAAGGCGAGGATGTTTTGCGGGCCACTATTACTGGAGTTAAGGGGCTAATTGGTGTGATGCTGGGCGGCATTAAACCCGAAGAAGATGGCGTGATTGAAAAGGCCTTATACGAAACTTATAGCCTCAAAGATATCACTGCTGATCCTCAAAGCCATGAAAATCCCCCGCCTCTAATGAGCGATTTTGTCAATGTTTTATCCAATATGTCCATGCCAGCTGCCCAGAATTTGGGCTTGCGGCTACAAAAATACACGACTGGCACTTTTGCCGGTTTATTCAATCAGCCAACCAACATTAAATTAGATAGAGATTTTGTTGTTTTCTCCATTCGAGATTTGGAGGATGAACTGCGGCCAGTGGGAATGTATATGGTTTTAAGTTTTATCTGGAATATGGTCCGGCACCGGGAGGAGATGAAACCAAGGGTTTTAGTGATTGATGAGGCCTGGTGGCTAATGAAATTCCCCGATAGCGCCAATTATCTTTATACTTTTGCCAAGCGAGCGCGCAAGTATTATCTGGGGCTGACGATTATTACCCAGGATGTGGAGGACTTTTTGGAAAGCTCCCAGGGCCGGGCAGTGATTAATAACTCCTCTTTACAATTACTTTTGAAGCAATCGCCGGCCTCCATTGATAAAGTGGCCGAGGTTTTTCACTTGACAGAGGGGGAAAAGTTTATGCTCCTGGAGTCAAATGTCGGCCAGGGATTGTTTTTTGCCGGCCATTCTCATGTGGCCATTGAAATTGTCGCCTCTTATACAGAAGACCAGATTATCACCACCAGTCCCAAGCAACTTCTGGAAATGCAAAAAACCGTCCAGCCGGCTAAGGGAGAAGAAGAGCAGGAACCGAAGACAGGAGTGTAATAAAAAACTCAAAGCTCAAAGCTCAAATGTCAAATGAAATCCAAAATCCAAATTTTAACATTGAGTCATTTAGACATTGATTTGACATTGGGATTTTGTTATTTAGATTTAAAAAATTAGAGCAATTAGGAATTAGAAATTATATGAATGCTGGCAAAACAACCTTAGGGGTCTGGATAATTATTGGCTCGGCCGCGGCGATTGTCTTTTTGACTGGCTTTGGGGTGGTCTTCGCCTTTGCGGC
>CAYYXM010000103.1:0-1985 GCA_964475725.1 uncultured Candidatus Saccharibacteria bacterium
AAATCGGCTTTTTGAATGAGAATATTGAAGAGAATTTAGAAAGTTATAAAAAAATACTGTCGCCCAGTAAATTGGTGGAAAAAGTAGCCCAAATGTCTGGTTATAAGACATTCGTCTTGGACGGTTCGCCAGAGGGGGAAAGCAGATGGGAAAATATACAAGAATTAAAGCGGGTGGCAGCTGGTTTTGAAAATCTTTCGGTCTTTTTGGAGCAGGCGACTTTGGTTTCAGAGGTAGATAACTATGAGCCCGGCGCCCAGGCGGTAAATCTGATGACTTTACACTGTGCCAAAGGTTTGGAGTTTCCAGTGGTTTTTATTGCCGGATTAGAGGAAGGGCTTTTACCCCATATTCGCAGTATGGATGATACCTCTCAGTTGGAGGAAGAGCGTCGGCTTTGTTATGTTGGCATGACCAGGGCCAAAGCGCGTTTGTATTTACTTTATGCTAAAGTAAGGGGTGAAGGAGGGGGATTGCGCTATCAGGAGCGCTCGAGGTTTATTGATGATATCTCGGAAGAATTTTTGGAGATACTTTAATAATTTCTAAATCCTAATTTCTAATTTCTAAATAAATTCAAAATCCAAATTACCCAATGTTTTAAACATTTGAATTTAGGTTATTAGATATTGTTGAGGATTGAAGAACCTCGCCTTTGGCGAGAACCTTGATTTCTCACATTGTTCGAAGTAAGTGCTTAGAGTTTAGAATTTGATCAATTATGGCTAAAAAAATTTTACCACTATTTATTATCGCCCTAATAATTTTGGGGATTGGTTTAGTGGTTAAACGACAAAAGCCAGAAGATTTACCATCTCAAGTTTTGGGAGAAAGTGTCCTCGATTCAACCCCAAAGGAAGAATATTCCTCTCTCTTGCCAGTAGAAATCTACTGGGGCCGGATGGGTGAAACTAAACAAGAGATGCTTTCTAATTTATCGGGCATTTATCCCGAAGATAAATTAACTTTTTTTCCTGATCCTTCTTTAAGTTTGGGCAGCCAAATTACCCTTTATCGGGCAACACCAATTGAAGTGGTTGATGGCGGGAAGTCATCAATTTTTCGAACTTTTCAAGGCGGTGTCGGTGGATTTTTGGAGGAAAAAAAAATTGAAGTTGGCGAAAAAGATCAATTGACACCCTCAAAAGATGCGGCCATTGCCGTCAATATGAAAATTGAAATTGTCCGAGTGTTGGAAACAGAAATCAAAGAAAATGGGACTATTCCCTTTAAAAAAGTTTATAAAGATGATCCTAATATGCTGCGGGGCGAAGAAAAAATGACGCAAAAAGGCGTCAACGGCACAAAAGAAAATATCTATCTTGTCCGGCGGGAAAATGGCCAGGAAGTATCCAGGAAATTACTTTCCTCAAAAGTCATCAAAGAGCCAATAGATCAAATCATTTTGCGCGGGACAAAGGAAATTGTTTACGGCATTGGTCCGGCTACTTGGTATGGTTGGATTTCCGGAATGACTGCTGCCCATAATACCTTGCCAATGGGGACAAAAGTGTTAGTGACAAATATCGCCAATGGCAAAAGCGTGGTTGTGACAATAGTTGATCGGGGTATTAAAGGCAAAGCAATTATTGATTTGTCACTTGATGCTTTTCGTTTGTTGGCCAATCCGTCTGTTGGAGTTATTCAAGTTAAATTAACTGCGCCATGATTGATTTAACAGATAAAAATTCACTGATAACTTTTTTGCGCTCCCACCACCTTTTTGCCAAAAAATCTTGGGATCAGCATTTTTTGATTAATAAAGAAATTTTACACAAGGTGGTGGAGAGTGCGCAATTGACAGAAAAAGATACAGTAGTTGAGATTGGGCCAGGGGTTGGGACTTTAACTTATGAATTGATTAAAAATGCTGGTCTGGTAGTTGCTATTGAGAAAGACAGAAATTTAGCTCGGATATTAAAATTGAAAATGTTTGGCTTCGCCAAAGATTTCTTCGTCAAGGGCGATCAAATTGTAAATTGTAA
>CAYYXM010000104.1:0-1955 GCA_964475725.1 uncultured Candidatus Saccharibacteria bacterium
TTATTCCCTCGCCACCCTCGTAATCTCCTGTTGGGTAGTAATGCCGGCCTTGACTTTGTCCATGCCATCTTCATACATTGTTTTCATTCCCTCGGTTTTGGCAAGATTATAAAAATCCGCCAAACTACCTTTTTGATTGATTAATTTACCCATTTTTGGCGATATTTTTAAGTACTCGGCAATAGCAATTCTGCCCCGATAGCCCAAAAACGAACAGCTCTGACATCCTTTGCCTTTGCAGACAGTACACACTCTGCGCACCAACCTTTGGGCAATGATTAAATTGATGGAACCAGCCAGAAGATAGGACGCAATACCCATGTCCAAAAGCCGGGGCAAAGATGCTGGGGCGTTGTTGGCGTGCAAAGTGGTCAAAACCAAGTGCCCGGTCAGGGCCGCCTGCAAAGATATGGAGGCGGTTTCCGGGTCGCGCATTTCCCCAACCATAATGACATCCGGATCTTGCCGTAAAATTGCCCGCAACCCTTCGGCAAAAGTGTAATTTTTCTCCGGTTCCACCTGGGATTGGTCAATGCCGGAAATTTGGTACTCAATGGGATCTTCCAGCGTCATAATTTTGGAGGCTGGTTTATTGAGTTTTTGCAAAATAGCGTAAAGGGTGGTGGTTTTGCCCGAACCAGTGGGGCCGGTGTTAAAAATCATGCCTTGCGGCGAGTGAATAGCTTCTTCGATTTCCTTCAAAACATCCTCTCTAAAGCCCAAATCCTCCAGTTTAATAAAGGCCTTTTCCCGGGGCAAAATCCTCATTTCCACTAACTCCCCGGCAGAGGTGGGCATAGTGGAAACCCGGACATCAACCGGCTGGTTGCCAACCATAATATCAAAGCGGCCATCCTGGGGATGATCTTTGACATCCAGTTTCATTTTGGCTAAAAATTTAATCCGCGATAAAAGCGCTTTATAGGAGTCAATCGGGATGCTGGCAATATCCTGCAGGACGCCATCTATCCGATAGCGCAGCCGAAAATACTGTTCTTGGGGCTCCAGATGAACATCAGAGGCATCAGTATGAACTCCGCCCTCCATAATTTTTTCCAAAAGCTGTGTTGTTGGCACCTGGGCAATGGTGTCTTTGAGTTTTTGCAAAGATAAAATTTCCGCTTCTCTGGTTTCTCCTGCCCTCTGGGCAACTTGGATTTTCTCTTCTTTTGGTTTTTTAGACAGAAAATCCTGATACAAAGAAAGCATATATAAAAATGACGACTGAGAGCAGACCGATAAAACAAATTGATTGCCAGTATCAGTAGTCAGTTTATCAATAGTCAGCTTTAGGCTGGGGTTGGCTGGATCAACAGTTGCCATCTGGACAGTTTTGCCAGTTTTTAGATAGGAAACCAACCGAAAATTAACCATCGTCTCGTAGGGGATAATCTCAATAACATTAAAAAGGGCCGGGTAACCCAGTAAATTGACATAACCCAAGCCATAACGCCTGGCCAGCGCCTGGGCTTGTTTTTCCTCTTCCTCGTGGGCAATCCACTGTAATTGTTGGGTAAGGTCTGGCACGGAACCCTCCTGTAATGTTCTAATGTTTAATTTCTAAATGACCAATGAATGTTTTAATGATCCAATGTTTAAAACATTTAATAATTTAAGAAATTTATTAGTCATTAAATCATTAATCGTTGAAAATTTATTATATCTGGATATCTGGCGGGACGTACAAATTCTGTGAATTTTACGTCCCAGCCACGTAAAATCTCTGATTTGTACGTGGCGGCGGGAGAGGGATTTGCCCCGCACTATGGCGGCGGGAGCAGGATTTGAACCTGCGAGTCGCACAAGGCGACAACCGCTTTTCGAGAGCGGCGCGATAAACCACTCTGCCATCCCGCCTTAAGTGCGGGGTTCGAAACCAGCCTGTTTAGCCTCTCCAGCATCCCGCCTTCTTACTTTACTGCTTTTGTTTGTTAGTATCAAAGTAATAAACACTG
>CAYYXM010000105.1:0-1921 GCA_964475725.1 uncultured Candidatus Saccharibacteria bacterium
TGGCACCTGTCCCACAGCGAATTGTGGTGGTGATTGCGGAACTGGTATCACCTGCAATTATAAAGTCTGTAACCCTTAAAAGTTTATGTATGAAGAAACTCTGCCCAAAATCTTTAGGTTTCACCCCGCACCATTTCCATGTATTATGTCTATCTTATTAAAAGCATTAAATATGGTGAGATCTACATTGGATCCACTAATAATCTAAGACATCGTATAACTAACCACAACAATGGTTCTGAAATATCAACACGACGATATAGACCATGGCAATTAATATATTATGAAGCTTTCAGATCAGAAAAAGATTCCAGAGAACGAGAAATGAAATTGAAACATCATGGTAATGCAATTAGAGAATTAAAAAAAAGAATACAACGCAGTCTCAAAAATGGTGGGGTTTACCCAGCACCCAAAAATGGTGCGGGGTTTACCCTCATTGAACTTCTGGTTGTAGTCTCCATAATCGGTATTCTTTTTGGGGTGGGAATTGCTGCTTACAATCAATTTAATCGCCGACAAATTTTAATCCAGGCCGCTAAAACACTTAAAGGCGACCTTCGCTTAGCTCAAAGTATGGCATTAGCCGGAGAAAAACCAGAAGGCTGTATCGGTAGCCTGAATGGTTATCAGGTCAGTTTTACTGGAAATACGTATGACATTAGGGCGATTTGCCCTAATGCTGTTTCGGTAAAAAATGTCCCCCTTCCTACTAATGTGACTTTTAGTGGTACTCCGGCAGCAATTTTATTTAAGGTTTTAGCCCAGGGAACAAATGTTAATGAGACGCAGCCGCCAATTACCCTGACCGCTTTTGGTGGGACCCAGACGGTAACGGTTACATCAAGCGGAGACATTTATTAAAATGGAAAGATTAAATCGTCACCAGGTGCGTTACCAGGTGGAACCTCCTACCAGGTGGAACCTCCTACCAGGTCAGACCTCAAAGGGGCAGAGTTTACTTGAGGCGATTGTTGCCTTGGCGGTGGCGATGCTTGTCATTTTGGCTTTAGTTTGGGTAACGACTGTTTCTATCAGGAACGCCGATTTTGCCAAAAAACAAGTCCAGGCATCCAAATACGGTCAAGAAGGAATGGAAAAAGTAAGGGCCTTTAGGGATCAAAATACTTGGGAGGCATTTAAGAGTGGCTGTAGTACTTATGACCTTGGTTTGGTTCCTTCTCCTTTTACCCGCCCAAAACCCAATTGCCAAGAAATAGCGACTGATAAAATAAAGGTTACAATAACCGTCTCTTGGACTGATTCGGCCGGTACCCATAAATCAGAGCTTATCTCTTATTTTTCAAAATGGAAATGAGCGGTGGAGGAAATGGTGGATCGTCCCGCCAAGCGGGACTTGGGAGATCACTCGCTTTGCTCGTTTGGAGGAAATGAAAGATGATATTTAGTTATGAAAATCTAGAAATCTGGCAGCTAGGTATGAAGCTAGTAGAACTAGTTTATTCATTTAAAGATAGATTTTTAGCTGAGGATAAATTTGGTTTATGGGATCAACTGGTTAGAGCGGTTGAAGCAGTACCTCGGGATATTGCTGAAGGCTACGGAAAAAGTTCTAAAAAGGAGCGGGCTCTTTATATGGAAAGGGCTAAAACTGAAACAATTGAGGTAGATGCTAGCTTCAAAGAGGCGGTTAAAAAGGGACGGATCAGAAAAGAAGAATATGAGAATCTAGTTAAGCCATTAATTAAAGAGTTATATTTTAAAATAATTGCTTATCGTAAATGGATTTTGGGAGCTCCCAAGCGCAGCGATCAACCGACTCGCCCAAGCGAAGCGATCAGCCAAGCGAAGCGATCAGCCAACTCCCCCACCGGCTTCACCCTAATTGAAATTTTGATGGTTGTTTTTCTTTTAGGAATAATAGTTGTTATTGGCAGTAATTTGTTTTTCTCAATCCTTA
>CAYYXM010000106.1:0-1889 GCA_964475725.1 uncultured Candidatus Saccharibacteria bacterium
CCTCCGCCGGCAAAGGATTTGCATACAGCGGGTTATTTCTTTTTCTCGATCAATAACCGGATCCAAAGTTCCCTTGGATGCCAAATCAGTCAAATCTGTGGCAAAATATTCCAGCATTGATTTACTTTCCGTCGGTTCAATAATTTTAAAGCCTTCGGCTTCTATCGGATTGGCTTGTGGTTCTTCAAAGCCCGACAACTCCTGAAAAATATTTTCAATTTGGCTTTGAATTTTTGCTGGCTCAATGCCGACTTGATCTAAAATTTGATAGCCAACGCAATCTTTATTCTGGGTTAAGGACAAAAGAAGATGTTCCGGTTCAATAGAAAAATGATTAAAATCGGCAGCAATTTTTACGGCTGTCTTTAAGATTTTGCCAAAATTATCTGTCATACCCTTGGCTTTGTTGATTTTTATCCCCCGTAAGCTTAGAACTAATTTGATTTGATCAGATGAAACCATATATTCTTTTAAAATATCATAAGCCAGTGTACCAGGAGAAGTCACCAAAGATAGCAGAAGATGTTGGCTGTCAAGTGGAGAAGCCATTGATTGGGCTATTTTTTGTGCTTGAATGAGGACACGGCGGGCGTTATCAGAGAAACGATCAAAGATATCACTTTGTTTCACTTTTTGCCTCTTTGTCTTTTAATTCTTTTGTTGGTTTCTCCTGTGTTTCCCCTTTAGCTGTTTTACTTTCTTTTTTGCCTTTCTCTTTTGTTTTTTCAATGTCAATATTAAAACCAGTCAATTTTGAGGCCAAGCGGACATTCTGGCCATTTTTACCTATAGCAAGAGAGAGTTGATCTTCAGGCGCCATAACTTTAGCTTCCTTTTTCTTTTTATCAATTTTAACTTTTGTAATTTTGGCAGGAGAAAGAGCATTTTCAATTAATTTCTCGGTTTTTTCATTCCAAAGAATAATATCAATTTTTTCCTCCCCTAGTTCTGATAAAACTGCCTGAACGCGGGTGCCCCGTTGGCCGACACAAGAACCAACTGGATCTAAAGATTTTTCGCTGGTAGCGACAGCCATTTTACTTCGTACGCCGGCTTCTCGGGCAATCCCCTTGATTTCAACTGTGCCAGCGGGGATTTCTGGTACTTCACTGGAAAAAAGTGCAACAACAAATTCAGGGTGAGAACGGGAAAGCAACAGCCTTGGCCCCCGATTTGATTGCTCAACTTTTTCTAAATAGAATTTCATCCGCTGACTTGGAGAATAATTATCGCCAGCAACTTGGCCCATCCGAGGTAAAATACCATTGGCTTTACCAAGATTAACAATATAGTTGTCGCGCTCCATCTGTTGTATTGTGCCAGTGATAATTTGTCCTTCTTTGCCTTCAAATTCTTTCAATATAATTTCTCGCTCTGCTTCTTGGATTTTTTGAGTTATAACCTGTTTGGCTGTTTGGGCAGCAATCCGACCAAAGCCCTGGTCAGGCGCTGGCAAGAGCAATTCAATTTCATCGCCGACTTGAGGATTTTTCTTATATTTCTTATTTTTTATATATTTTATATATTTTTTTGCTTGTTTAACAGTAATTTGACTATTTTCATCTTCAACATCTTTTGCTACTTCTAAAATTTGTTTCATAGAAATTTCTCCGGTTTCTTGGTCTAAATGAGCCCGGATAATTTGATGAGGTTTGCCGTAATCTTTTCGGTAGGCTGCCGCTAGTGCTGCTTCAACTACTTCTAAAACTGTGTCTTTTGACAGTCCTTTTTCATCGCAAAGTTGATTTAAGGCAGCCATTAAGGGTGAGATAGCCATAATTATCTCCTTTTGTTAAATATGTTGTTAATCCAGACACACTCCGCTATGCTCCGTGTTTCTGGCACTTCCTGTTCCTCCAGACTTCCCAAGTCTGGTAGTTCACAGGAGC
>CAYYXM010000107.1:0-1742 GCA_964475725.1 uncultured Candidatus Saccharibacteria bacterium
CGGCCGCGGCGATTGTCTTTTTGACTGGCTTTGGGGTGGTCTTCGCCTTTGCGGCGATGGGGTCACTAACGCGGGAAAACCATGGTTATACGGGAGGGGGAAGTGGCGGTTATACTGGCACATTAACGGGAAATATTCCTACCCCTTTAGCCAATGTATTTACAGAAGTTGGACAAACAGTGGGCGTCCCACCGGCTTTCTTAGCTGCCACTTCATCTATAGAATGTGGCGGACTTTGGTCGGTTGACGAAGGCACTCTTACAAATTGGATAAATAATAATGGGGACGTGGATCAACGAGGATGTTATTACAATAACGGCTATTGGGTATATGGTCCAATGCAGTTTTTAGATACTACCTGGGGAGGTGATATTATGAAAACCAACCGAGCAGTTAGAGGTTCAAAAGAACCACCGCGTATTGCACCCGCAAGTGGAACACCAGGCCAGGCAGCTGGCCAAGGGAGTAATCACCAACCGCCAATAATTGTTAATATCAAAGATGCCGCATATGCCGCTGCCTATAAACACCTTTGGACAAAAAAAGCTAATTTTGGCGATAGCGCTACTTGGACTGATGATGTAATAAGAACAGTTGCCAGAATATATTGCAATGGAGGAACTAATACTGCCGATAATCCGACTACTGCCTGTAGAATAAAAGTTAATAATCAATGGGTAGGATATGGAGCAGGGGCTTTAGATCGCTATAAAAAATATTCGGGTCAATTGAGCGGAGGGCCATAAATGGGCAAAATTAATTGGAAATGGATTGTGATTTTTATTGTAATTGCAATTATAATAATTGCAGTAATATTATTAGTCGCCAAAAATAAAAAAATAATTACAACCTCGACTACCTCACCCGTCCAAATAGGGGCACAAAGAGTTAGCGACTACCCCATTACCAATCCTGTTTGGCTAACAAACGAAACCCAAAAAATTGCTTTCCTTAATGATAATAGATTAGAAATTTTAGATATCAAAACAAATGAAATATTTAGGCCGGTTTATCCTCAAGACGAAGATAATTTCATACTTGTAGATCTAAAAAGTTTAAACAATGAAAGATATATTGGAGACCAGAGAGAAAATTTATTAACCAATCAACAAAATTATGAAATTTTCGACTTAAAAGAGAAGAAACCTCTGGGAATTTTGGATAAGAATATTAAAGATCTCGGTCTAATAGCAAATAATAAATTATATTATTTATATCCCAAGGGTTCGGATAATTGGGATATAGTCCAGTCAGATTTAGATGGCAAAAATTGGCAAATGATTTTGAGCATTAAAATTAAGGAACCCAATTTAGTACCAATCAATGAAAGTACTATTGGCTATTATTCTAGTACAACAGATAAAATATATTTGGTAGATATCAATAAAAAAGGGCAGTCAACTGTTAATCTGGGGGGACAATTTGAAGCGAAAAACATTATCTTTACAAATGGGCAAATTGGGATAGTAAAAGACAAAAAAATAACTCTATTAAATCTTTCTGGCCAAACTGTAAAAACTCTAATTCTGCCTGACTCTTTTCCTAACAACGTTACCAATTTTATGCTGACAAAAGATTATAAAACCCTCTATTTTACCGCTGATGATTTTCTGTATAAATTGAGCCTTCCTAATTGATGAATAAAACTCAAGGACAATTTAGCCGTGGCATAATTTTACCCCTTATTGCTCTTTTATCGGTGGTAGGGATTTTGTTTTTGGGCGCCATTGTCTTTGCCGTAG
>CAYYXM010000108.1:0-1713 GCA_964475725.1 uncultured Candidatus Saccharibacteria bacterium
TTCAAAAAGACGCTGTCAATGCCAGCCTCAATTATAAAAATGGTGATTTTGTTTTTGCCCCATCTGTCACTGGCTGGGGCATCAATAAAGATGAAGCTAAAAATACTATTGTTAAAAATTTAGAAAACGGCGCTTTTGACAAACCGATTATTTTAACCGCCCAAAAACTGGAACCTAAAATCACTAAATCCGAGCAAACCCAAAAGGCCAAACAAACTGCTCTGGCTTGGACCAAAACTTCCATTTCCTTAAATTTTGAAGATAAAAATTTTTCTCCTACTGCTTCTCAAATTGCCGGCTGGATTGTCTTTGCGGAAAAAAATGGCGAGCTTTCTCCGGCAATCTCTGATGGTCAAATAATTGGCTATATTAATTCCATTGCCAAAAAAATTGACATTGCGCCAACTGACAAAGAAATTTTGCAAACCACCGGTCAAGTAATTCAGGAAGGAAAAAATGGTCGCGGTATAAATCGTGGGCAGGCATTGGCCGATATTAAAAATGCCCTCAATAAAAATTTGGGCGGTGGCGAACAAAACGGAGCCGTTATTGCTCTAACAGTTGAGGAAAAACCCTTCAAAGAAAAAAATGTCTTACCTGATGATGTGCCCATACCGGGCCGATATCCTGGCAAATACATTGACATTGACCTCTCAAGCCAGCTTTTAACTTTGTTTGAAGGAAACAATCTTATCGCCAGTTATAAAGTTTCCACTGGTAAATGGAGCATGCCCACCCCTATTGGTGAACGCCATGTGGTGGAAAAAACACTACGGGCCTATTCTGCCAAATATCATCTTTGGATGCCTTATTGGAATGGTATTGGTGGCGGATACGGAGTTCATGAACTACCTGAGTGGGGCAATGGTGTTAAAGAAGGAGCCAATCACTTAGGCATTCCTGTTTCTCACGGTTGTGTTCGTTTAGGTGTCGGCCCGGCTGAGCATGTCTACAACTGGGCGGATATTGGAACCCCGGTTGATATTCATAAATAATTATTCTTTTTTCCCCTCAATTTATTGAGTCCTATTCCAATATTCCCTTCACCTTGTCCCAACCTTGGAGATCAAATTTAATTGTCTGACTTTGAATATATTTTGCCGAGGGCTGGGATTGAATTTTAATTAAATTATAAAGAAAATGTCCTATAAAAAAGCTAATAATCAAAATAATTATTGCTACTAAAATCCAAAGTGCTCGAAAAATTCCTTCCTTTATCAATGTTGGCTTCATTTTAACTCCTCTGTTGATGTAGCCGTAGTTGAGGTTGAAGAAGAAGTTGTGATATTTTCAGTTTTTTGCAAATATAATTTTGCTTTGATTGTAGCCTGACCTTCTTTTTGTAAGGATTGTGAAGAGGAAAGTTCTATTTTTTCAATTTTAATGATATAAGGCAGTGATTGAAAACTGCCAAGATAGCTAACAAAATTTGATAAATTGCCCTTCAGGGTTAATTCAAAGCCAATGGCTGAAGTATTTTTATCAGTTGTTTCTTTTTCATCAAATTTCAATATCTGCTCTACCCCGCTTTTAGTTGATATCTCCTCCAATTTACCAATAAAACCAGTCAAATCATCTTTGGAGACTAAGGCGCCCTCAACGGTTGGAAAATCACTTTCAATTTTTGCCCAATCATCTTGTAGGGTTTTGCCCTGATTTTCACGTTTTTGCAAAACTAAAATCATTGCTTTTTTTTTCAGAAAGAATCCGGGC
>CAYYXM010000109.1:0-1700 GCA_964475725.1 uncultured Candidatus Saccharibacteria bacterium
TTATTTGAGTACCGGTAAAATCAAAAAGAAATGGCAAATACTCATAACCCAATTGCTCCAGCCGGCCTCTGATCTTTCCCTGCTTGGCAGGATGGGCAAAAAGCAAAATAAATCCTCCCCCGCCCGCCCCAGAAATTCGGCCACCGCTTGCACCCAACCGAAAGGCCTCATTAAACCCCCTATCTAAGTGAGGGGTGGAAAAATTAGGCACAATTTTTTTCTTTATTTCAAAGGTTTTACGCATCAAAGGACCAATGGCTCTAAGATTACCTTTTTTCAATAAATCATATAATTTGAAGTTATAATCTTTGAGGATATGCATGGTCTGGGCGATTTTTTCGGCTGACAATTTGACCTGGGTTTTCAAAATTTTTTCACTATCGTGAACTTGACCAGAATCGAAAAGCATTAAATAATTTTGAAGTGTCTGGCGATTGGCGGCTGACAATCTAACTGGCTTAACATCAACCGTGTCATCTTTATTATAAAAATAGGCATTAATGCCTCCAAAAGCAGTGGAAAATTGATCTTTTTTGCCGCACGATAGCCCCAAATCATGACGTTCAATTCTATAGGCCGTGTCAGCTATTTTATTTTTATCCCAAACCTCGCCATTAAACATTGAAAGAGCATAAACCAGTCCAACGGTGATTGCCCCGCCTGTTCCTAATCCTGTGCCGGCGGCAAGTGTGGTGGAAACCATCAGATTAACTGGCTTTTTAGTGCCCAGCCGAAATAAAGTGGCTTTGGGCAGTTTTTGCTCGGCAGGATGGGAAGTGCAAATGCGGGTTTTATGCCCATCGTGGTGGGCAATAACATAAACATATTTATTAATAGAAAAACAAACTTCAAAACCGCCATATTGTAAAAAATAGGCATCAAAGTCAATTCCGCCTGAGGTTAATGTTGCCCGCACCGGAGTCCGACAAATAACTGTCTCAAAATCTTTTTTTCTTCCCATAACCTCAAACTATCAAAACTTTTTCTTTTGTCAATTCGTTTTTTTTGATGAAAAGACAAAAACATTCATTTTTTGGCCACGATAAAAAATCCATTGTATTTATTAATTGAAAAAGGAAAAAAATTATCCAAGCAACTTATCAAAAGCCATAAGGGATAGAAAATCCCCTGAATAAAAAGTGGCGTCTTTTGGACAAAAAACCAATGGATTTCCCAAGCAATTTCTTCTATTGGCCCGATTGTCGGTATAATTTTTTCTATTTGAAAGCCCATTTTATTCAACATTCCCTTTAAATCGGCTAAATTATAGCCATCTCTTTTATGTTGGGCGTGATCATGAGGGATAAATTTGGGAAAAAATATTTTTGGCTTTTGTTTGGGAACGTGGATAACAATTTTTCCCCCTTTTTTTAGCGCCCGATAAAAATTTTCCATTACCTTTTGATCGTTTTCTATATGTTCTAAAACATCAATACAACAGATTAAATCATAACTATTTTTTTTATTAAGGTTTTGAATATCAAGCTGTTGGAAATTAATTTGAGGAAAAATCTTTCTAGATAAATTGACAACTTTTTTACTAATATCAACCGCATCAATTAAAACTTGAGGATATTGATGCCTAATATAATCAGAATAGACACCTGAACCACTACCAGCATCTAAAACCCTGGTAAAAGATAAATTATGAATGATTTTTTGGAAATGCCGGGCCCGGGATTGGAAGCCAGTATCGGGAA
>CAYYXM010000110.1:0-1655 GCA_964475725.1 uncultured Candidatus Saccharibacteria bacterium
AAATTCTTTGCTGGAAAGTTGGATTTTTTCTCCACCTCTTTTGACTTCAAAATTTAACCTGTCCAGCATTAAATCGCCGACTTCCAAAATATTATCGGTAATCTTTTGGGGCCGACGCAAAAGTGCTCTAATCCTTGCCAGCAGTTCCTCAAAAGCAAAAGGTTTAACCAAATAATCATCTGCTCCGGCATCTAAACCCTCCACTTTGTCAGTCATTTTATCCTTGGCGGTCAAAATTAATATCGGCGTTTTGTTTTTTTCAGCTCTCAAGGCCTGACAAATTTTAATCCCATCCATACCCGGTAACATCCGATCAAGAATAATCAAATCATAATCAATAGTCATGGCCTGACCAAAACCGTCTTTGCCTTCAAAAGACGTATCAGCAGCATAGGATTCCTGTTCTAATCCCTTCTTAATGGCATTGGCAATTTTATGATCGTCTTCAATAATTAAAATTCTCATAATAATTATTTTGTAACAGCTATTTTATAACTATTATAATTTATAACAAATCAAGCTGAAAATCAACTGAAAAAAATATTAGTACTAAACTTCCTCGCCGCTATCAACAAAGGCGTCTTTGATTTCGTCTTGTTCGAGTTCTTCGTAATCATTGGCCGAACCACAACTAGGACACATTTCTGGCGCATTTTCGCCGAAGTGGATATCTTTACAGGTCCGACATTGCCAATATTTTTTACCAGCCATTGTTCTCCACAACACCTTAAATTAATAAATATAATTGGGTTGTGTCCGCCGTAGTGAAATCTATTTTGAGAAGAGGAATAATCACCTATTTCTCAAAGAGATTGAACGATGGCGGACTATGTCTCCGGAAACAACCTTTTACCTTTTTCGTCTTTAACCGTAATTGCCCCAACCGGACAATCCTTGGCAGCATCTAAAATTGAATGCTCTCCATCGCCAGCCGGATTTTTAACCCTTGATTTTCCCTCGTCATCCAACTCAAATGTGTTGGGCGCAGTTGTCGCGCAAGCCCCACAACCTATGCATTTATTTTTATTAACCGAAATTTTTAATGCCATTTATCCTCCTCTTTTTATAATATCATATAATTTTGGCGGGTGGAAGGCGAAGCCGCTAGCTTAATTTTTTATCATTTAGCGGGTGCAAATGGTATATTTGACGGGTGGGAGGTATTTAAATTTGTAAGACCATCGAGCAGGCCTCGCTTTACCTCTTCTCCCACTTTTCAATCGCCTCTTTCAATGCCTGCACTCCCACTACCGAGCAATGAAATTTAATTGCTGGTAATCCGCCCAATTTTTCCGCCACATCTTTGGCAGTGATTTTTTTGGCCCTTTCAATCTCCATTCCCTCTACCATTTCCGACAAAACCGAGGAAGTGGCTAAAGCCGCCGCGCAACCAAAAGTCTGCCAATCCATTTTTTTGATTTTTTTGCTTTTGGAATCAATTTTTAACCAAATTTTAATAATATCCCCACAAACCGGATTACCGGCAAGAGCCTGGCTGTCAAACTCGCCTTTTTTAGGCGCTTTTTTGACAAAATTTCTAGGATGAGTAAAATGCTCAATAACTTGTTTAGAATATTCCATCTTACTTCTTTGTTAGTATTAAAGTAATAAACACTGTGTTAGTAATAAAGTAATAAACACTGTGTTAGTAATAA
>CAYYXM010000111.1:0-1617 GCA_964475725.1 uncultured Candidatus Saccharibacteria bacterium
TATCGCCATCATTATATTCTCTATGTTCTTGGCTATTATTCCCAAAACCACCGCTTTTCCAAAATGAATAAAGAAAATCTTTTAAAAGAATTTTTGCCTTTTTTGAAAAAAATCAATTCTGATTTCAAAAAAGACTTGATTGGAAAAAGTTATCTTTTTAGTAACCTTTATGCCCAGCCCCTGATCCCTTTGAATTATTCAAAAACCATTCCGTCTTTTAAAACACCGATTAAAAATGTCTTTTTGGCCTGCATGCAGCAAGTTTATCCTTGGGACCGAGGCCTTAATTACGCGATTAAAATGGGAGAAAAAATTGCCAATGAAGTTCTTCAAAAGTAAAGTTTTTATTATTCTTTTACTCTTAGGTATTATTTTCCTTGGTGGTTGGCTGCGTTTCTACCATCTTAATTGGGATGAAGGGCATTTTTTTCATCCGGATGAACGCAATATTGCCAATGCGGTTGCCAAAATAGATTTTTTTAGACAATTAAATCCTCAATTTTTTGCCTATGGCAGTTTACCAATTTATCTTTATCGTCTCGCTGGTGATTTACTGGTCAAAATTACTCATAATTCTGATTGGGTCAAAGAATGGTCTTCCATTAATTTGATTGGGCGTTGGTTTTCAGCCCTTTTTTCCACCGCAACTATTTGGCTGATTTTTCTTTTATCTAAAAAGATTTGGAACAAAAAAATTGGCCTCCTGGCCGCTTTTTTTACTGCCCTTTCTCCTTCTTTAATCCAAACAGCTCATTTCGGAGTAACTGAAAGTATGTTAGTCTTTTGGCTAATACTTATTGCTCTTCTGTCTTTAAATCTAATTAAAAAGCCAACCTTTAAAAATTATTTAACCATCGGTATTATCTTGGGTTTAGCCGTGGCTACTAAAATCTCTGCTATCTCTTTTTTTATTATTCCTACCGCTAGTCATTTTCTTTATCAGTTTAAACATTTAAAGCACCACTTACGATTTGCTATTTCTCTTTTAATCTCCTTTTTGACTTTTAGTCTATTCTCCCCCTTTGTTTTTTTAGACAAGCAAAAGTTTTTAGAATCAATGAATTATGAAACTGGGGTGGCTTTAGGAAGATTAAAAGTGGTTTATGTTCTTCAATTTGAAAAAACTTTGCCTTACCTCTTCCAAATCAAAAATTTCCTTTGGCAAATCGGCCCAATGGCCATCGTTGGTCTTCTGGGATTCTTTTTTCTTTTATATTTGGCTATTAAAAAAAGAGAGAAAAAGCTTTTTCTTTTTCTTAGCTTTCCCCTTCTTTATTTTGCCTATGTTGGTAATTGGTACACCAAATTTATCCGCTATGTGCTCCCCATTTTGCCTTTTTTGATAATCAGCGGCTCCTGGCTATTAATCCAGATCAAAAATAGATTTAAGATCTTAGGTAAATTTTTAATCGTTTTATTTTTAACCAGCAGCCTGCTTTGGGGTTTATCTTTCTTTACGATTTATCTTCGTCCGCAAACCAGAATCAGTGCTTCCCAATGGATTTATCAAAATATCCCCAACCAGTCTAAAATTTTAACTGAACACTGGGACGATGGTTTACCGATAAGTCTATCTCCTTACTCTCCTTCTGATTATGAAATTGAACAACTTACCAT
>CAYYXM010000112.1:0-1578 GCA_964475725.1 uncultured Candidatus Saccharibacteria bacterium
GAAATCCATATCGAGTTGAAAACCGCTTCCAAGATGTTTTGTCGTTGTAAAAACTCAATGGATTTGAATGTAAAGCCAAATAGTTTGATTTGTCCGGTTTGTACTGGTATGCCGGGCAGTTTGCCGGCAATAAATCAAGATGCCGTGGAAATGGTGATAAAAACTGGTTTGGCCCTCAATTGCCAGGTAGCGAAAGAAACAAAGTGGGACCGCAAAAACTATTTCTATCCTGATTTGCCCAAAGGTTACCAGATTTCTCAATATGATTTGCCGCTGACCAATAACGGTTTTCTAGAAATAGAGGGCGAAAAAATTGGCATTCGTCGGGTTCATTTGGAGGAAGATACCGGCAAATTAGTCCATCCAGTGGGTAGTGCAAGTTCTTTGGTTGATTTAAATCGAGCTGGCGTGCCACTGATGGAATTGGTCACTGAGCCAGATATAACTTCCGCCAGGATTGGGGCTGAATTTGCCAAAGAATTACAGTTAATTTTGCGTTATTTAGATGTGTCAGATGCGGATATGGAGAAAGGACAAATGAGAGTTGAAGTAAACATAAGCTTGAGAGCAATAAGTAATAATCGCCCCGGAGGGGCTAGTAATAAAGTAATAAAGTACTCTAATACTAGCGAGTCCGAACAAAGTGAGGGTGAGCGGTTAATGCTTTATTACTCTAATACTTGTTTGGGTACTAAAGTTGAAGTGAAAAATCTTAATTCTTTCCGTTCAGTGGAAAAAGCCATTGATTATGAAATCAAACGGCAGTCAAAGCTATTAGACCAAGGTGAAAAAATAGTTCAGGAAACTAGGGGTTGGGATGAAAAAGCCCAAAAAACAGTGGTCCAACGCACCAAAGAAGAAGCAGCTGATTATCGCTATTTTCCAGAACCAGATTTGCCACCGCTTTATCCATATCAATTATTTGATATCGAAAAACTACAAAAACAAGTTTCCCATTTGCCGGCCAAACAACGATTGACTTTAGAGGGATATGGATTAAAACCAACTGAGATTAAAATTTTAACGACTAATAAAAAATTGGCTAATTATTTTGAAAAAACCATTGATTTTGCCAAACAAATGGCAGTTGATATCCAACCCCAGCTTTTGGCTAATTGGATGATCCATGAGCGGCTACAAGATAAAATTGATTCTCCTAAAATAGTCCAGTTTTTAGGATTAATTGAAAAAGGAGAATTATCCGGACCATTGGCCAAACAAGTAGCCCAAGAAATGGTTAAAACAGGAGAACATGCTCTCTCTATCATTGAAGCTAAGGAAATGAAGGTAGTCAGAGATGAAGAGGCGATAGAGGAGATAGTTTCTAAAATAATTTCTCAAAATCCATCAGCCATAGAGAATTATAAAAAAGGTAAAACTGGCGCTTTGCAATTTTTGGTGGGGCAGGTGATGCGAGAGACAAAAGGACAGGCCCAACCAGAGGTAGTACTCAACATACTCAAACGTAGCATATCTAATTTCTAATTATTCTAATTGATCTAAATAAATCCAAATAACAAAATCTCTCCGAGCCAGAGGCTCTCCGAGCCGGAGGCCCAATGTCAAATGAATGCCTAA
>CAYYXM010000113.1:0-1567 GCA_964475725.1 uncultured Candidatus Saccharibacteria bacterium
ATCAAAAAGTTTATAAAAAATGGCAATTGTCTCCTGAACTAAAAAGTCCTTCTGTTCCGGTGTTTTCCACTCCAAAAGATTAAAACCAAAAGGATATTCCATATCCGCTGGATCAACATAAATTACATCCCCCAAACGCTCTGGCGGGATTTTGCCCAAAATTTGTTCCACTGTATCGCCATGAGGATCAATATAACAAAGGCCTTTACCTTCCTTAATATCTTGCAAAATCATATTTTCCAAAAATGTTGATTTGCCTGTCCCAGTCATACCAATGGTATAAAGATGGCGGCGGCGGTCCTCTGTTTTGAGACAAACCTTTACCTCTGTGTCCCGATAGGCACATTTGCCCAAGACAATCCCCTCTTGGGACAAATTAGCTGGTGGGGGCGCTTTTTTGGCTTGCAAAAATCTGATATTGGGCGTTTGGGTAAAACGGGAAGGAAAATGATAGAGCGAAGCCAACTCTTCAGTATTCATGATCATCCCCTTGCCTTCAAAATGTCGTAAAATAAAATTAACGATAAAACGGGAGAATTTCCCCACACCCTTGTTTTTGAAAGAATTGGCTGCTGGATCATTAAATTGGGCAAAACCAGCTAGGGTATTGGTAATAATTGTATTGGCTTCTGGCAAGGAAGGTGCAACCCCTATAATGCGAACCTGAGCCTCAAAGCCAACTTTGGCTCCTTTAGTGGTAATTCTTTGCATCATCTCTTCCTGAGCTGGAGTTAAGCGAACTGGTATTTCTTGTTTTTGAAGCTGGCTCTCCACTGGTTTGGTTGATGACTGCATCTCGCCAATAAAACCAACTACTCCCCGCAGGGCTTTTTGGCCCGGTGTGGTAGCAATCCCCTTTCCCTGGGAAATTTGCCGGCTGGCAGCGGTTGTTGCCTGGCGCCACACGTCATTGATTGGCCGCATTAAAATCTGAATACAAGCCCGATTGGCTGATGGAAGTTTTGACAGGACATTGGTTAAATTATTAAGCGGATCAGATTCTAACACCCGATAAGTTTTAATCGGCAGGATAAATTTTTTCGTTAATTTCAAACAAGTTGCAGCAATTTCCGCGCCAGGCGCAAAAATTTTAAATTCCTTACTCTCATGAACTTGAGCATGGGGATAAAATGATTGAATTTGGCGTTCAACCATCTGTTTGTATTCCCGTGGGCTGGAGATAAAAAATCTGATTTCTCCTTCTTTTGCCACAATTTCCAAGGAAAAAACTGGCTGGCCAAAAAGTTTGGCAGAAAAATCTGGCGAGAAAACACTGGAGAGTGAGGCCAAAAACTGTTCAGCAACAGCAATTGTCTCGCGAAAATCTTTGGCAGTCTCCTGCTCAGCCGATAAAGTGTATCTTGGAATTAAAACTTCAAAAAAGACCCGCTCCTTGGCGTTGTATAACCGTAAAAAAGTTTTTTTGCGCCGATATAAAATAATCAGCCAGCCAATAATAGCGCCAATAATTATGGCCAAAAGACCAGGTATAATAAGTTCTGAAAAAGGATTATAGCTTTGTGTTACCACGATTAAAAAATCCCTCCTTTTTATCCGATATTCTCCT
>CAYYXM010000114.1:0-1561 GCA_964475725.1 uncultured Candidatus Saccharibacteria bacterium
CTATCTCCCCACCTCAACGGGAGGAATTGGGGCTGACTGTTATGATATGGAGTATTATTCTCTCAGGAGTCATACTTGTAGGGCTGGCGGGAGCAGTTATTGGGGGAGTTCTTGCCATTATAAAAGAAAAAATCATAAGAAAAATATGACCAAAAGGGTAAAGTTTATTTTTGGAATAATAATTGGAGTAATGATTGGCTTGGTAACGGGTTGGTTTCTATCGATTTTGCTAATTGTACCACTCACCCTATTTCTTATGAGCGACCTACCCGAACCTTGGACTACTATTCAGGAGAAAATTGCAATCGGGGTGGGAATTATTAGCTGGGTTTTAATTATTTTAAGCGGGGTCGTCGGGGGATGGCTAGGTTGGCGACGGTCTAGAGGCGAGCCTACAAGACTTCTTAATGAGTTGAAACCAAAGAATTTACTGCCGGTTATTATGGTCTTGGTAGGAGTTGGAACCATACTGACTATTGGCTGGTGGATTTGGGGTAACCGTTCATTGCCAAAAGTTGGCCAGCCGCCGATCACTAAAATTTCTGGAAAAATTGAAATTAATACCCTACCCAAGGAGATGACAGAAAGACTTCTTTTTTCTCATTTTGATTTTAATAAAGGCAAAGCTGAATTATACTTAGTAGATAATAATAAAGTAAAATTATTAACTTCAAAAAAATCACCGAATGGATATATACAACGATTCTCTGCTCAAGTTTCACTTCAGAAAGATAAGATAGTTTACAGATATTCAGTTAAAGAAGAACACGATTTTTATAGGATCGAATATGAAAAACCAGAGTATAAAGGTTTGTATTATACCCCTGCCTCACCACTGTATATCTCAAACATTGATGGTAGCAATGAACAGGTTTTAGTAGAAGTGGGAGACAAAGAGGATATTCCTAGATATATTTGGTCCGATGACGGAAAATATATTTTTTATAACTTAGTAGATTATTCAACTCAAAAATTTGATGAACAAAAATCACAATATATAACCAATGTTAGCATTTGGAAAGTAAATGTAAAAACTAAAGAGAAAACACTGCTATATCAAGGAAAGGCAACAAGTTGGAAAGTTTTTGATTTTTATATAATTGGTTTTGATTCCGAAACAAAGGACTTGTTTGTCTCATACCAAGGAATTATAAACCCCCCTGTTAAAAACTATGAATGGCAGATAGGAACAATAAAAACTGAAATCAGTTCAGATATGAATATTAAATTCAACTATGGCATATTGCTTGGAAAAAGAGGTTACATTGAAAAAAATGCTAATGCTAAACCACCATTTATGATGAAAAATGGAAAAATTATTTATATGTTGTCTACTTCGTCAAAAATAGGGGAATTTTCCTATTCTGATATTGACACAGAAGAAATAGGCATCATAGACATCAGAACAAAAGAGATAAAGATAATAAAATCAAAACTTGAAAAAGAAGAGGGAGGATTATGGTTTATACCACTTAATGAAGAATTAGTTTGGATTTCAGAAGGTGCTAAATATGATGGCAAAAATTATTATTCCGTCGATAAAATAATAGATTATAATGGC